>JBGAQE010000203.1:0-5862 GCA_044220885.1 Chitinophagaceae bacterium | reverse complement strand
ACTTCTACAGAGCGTAGATCATTCAATCTGTATAATACTTCTTCCAGTCGCTGGCTGGGAATTCCAACTTTAAACTCACAGAAGAGGCTCATTTCCTTTTCGAGTAATGATACATTGGATGATTTCAGTATCATCATCACTTCATTCATCAATGTATAATCGAAATGTAGTTTGTAAAGGGTCTCAACCTGTTTTTGGATGATGGGGGTTATCTGTAATACCATTGAAGCGGCATTCTTATAAGCGTTGATAAGACCTGGTACACCAAGTAATGTACCTCCGAAATATCGTACCACCACCACCAGAGTATTCGTTAATTCCCTGCTGTCTATCTGACCCAGGATAGGTCTGCCTGCAGTACCTGAAGGTTCTCCGGCATCGCTTACCCTGAAAGTATTTCCATCTAATCCTATTCTGTAAGCAAAACAATGATGCGTGGCTTTTGGGTGCTCTTTCTTCAAGCCTTCCATGGCAGCTTTGAATTCTTCAACAGATTGTATGGGAAAGGCATAGCCAAGGAATTTACTTCCTCTGTCTTTAAACTCCGCGCTACCACTCTTGTCGATGGTATAATAAAAATCCTTCTCACTCATAATTATCCGTAAGCTATTAATGCGATGGCGGCAATTGCCAATAGAACACCTGTCCAGTTTAATTTTGATAAACGCTCTTTGAAAACCCATCCTGCCACCAGAGTACTGAATAAAACGATGCCCATGTTGTTGATGGGAATTATTGCAGAACTGTTAGAAGAATAATCTTTCAATACTTGCATGAGGCACCAGATGGAAAAATAATTCGGAATGCCGATAGCAATTCCCATCAGCAAAGCTTTGGAAGAGAATTGTTGTTTACCAGTAATGAATGCTGAGATCAATACCAGTAAACCGATAGTGCCTGCTGCAGCAAAAGCCGTTATCAGGTATTCGTTATTATTATTTTCATTGATGAAACCCTGTTCAACATATTTGATCATGGTATCGAGCAGGCCACTACCTAAGAAGAGGATAGCTGGAACCAATGATATCCAAAGAGATATTTTCTTGCTATGTGTTGATTGCTGTTGTTTAGAAGGCCAGCAGGTAAACAAGACGCTTACTAATGCCATTACCACTCCAGCTATCTTTAAAGCTGTTGCCTTTTCATTATAAAGTATGATGGAGAATATGAATGGGATAACTAATGATAACTTATTGGCAACAGAAGCAACAGCTACACCCAGTCTTTGTGTGGTAAATCCAATGATATTAAACAGGATGATAAAAGTGGCTCCCATAATACAAGCCCATTTAAACCATGGCTGAGAAACTGTTTCTGTATTTATCGGGAAATGGCCATTTACGAATGAACCGGTAATAACACAGGTGATATAATTGAAAACGATCACCTGGAAGTTATTCAATCCAAGCCTTTCCACCACTTTAAAAGAAAGGGTGAGATAAGAAGATAAAATGATGCTGCCAATCAGGTATATCATCTGCTGTTATTGAAAGGGTTGGTTTTGGTAAATATTGACCTTGTCGTTCAGTAACATGAAACTTTCTTTTGCATCGGGTCTCCAGAAATCCGGTGCTTTTATTCCTTTTCCTCCAATATATTGATCGTTGCTGATAACCCTGGCCTCATCCCAAATTCCTGCATCGAGGAATGATTGTAATAGGGTAGCCCCGCCTTCAACCAATACACTTATGATGTTTAATTGATAGAGAGCGGCTGTTAATTGAGGAATCAGCGGCGCTTGCTTTTCTATCTTCACATACCGGATGCCATCACTATTGCCGTCTCTTTCATCATTAATGATGATAGTATCTGGATTCTTGAATAGTTTGAGTGTATGCGGTAACCGGAGATTCCTGTCAATCACTATTGGAATGGGTTGTTTATCCGACCAGTACCTGTTTGTCAATTGTGGGTTGTCTTGTAAGGCTGTATTGGTGCCAATAAGTATTGCGGCTTCTTCACTTCTCCATTTATGGACCAATCGGTTACTATAATCGTTGGAAATCTGCAGTCGCTTATCAGTTCCTGTTCCTATAATCCCATCGGCCGTTTCAGCCCATTTTAAGACGATATAGGGCCTTTTCTTTGTGTGGAAAGCCAGAAACCTCTCGTTCGTTTCGATGCATTCTTCAGCCATTATATCGGTCCTGATACCGATACCGGCTGCCAGCAGTTTCTCTATCCCTTTTCCATCCACTTCAGGAAAAGGGTCCCTGCAACCTACCACTACATTTGGAATCCTTTCTTTTATGATCAGATCGCTGCAGGGCGGTGTTTTGCCAAAATGGGAGCAGGGTTCCAGGGAGACATACAAAGTGGATTCTGGAATGAGATTCCTGTCTGCCGCTTTTACTGATGCAAGGCAGTTTACTTCTGCATGCGGACCGCCGTATTTTTCGTGGTATCCTTCCCCGATGATTCGGTCCTTATGAACTAATACTGCACCCACCATTGGATTGGGAGCTGTATTCCCACTGCCCAATTGGGCAAGTTTGAGGCATCGGGACATATAATCTGCAGGGTTGGGCATTCAGTTGTAAGAAAGCTATAGCCGCAAATATATACGATTTGGGTGGTGTTTATCCAGATACCATCTGTTGGTAAAAGCAGAATATCCGTTGCTCTTTTATTTACTTCACCCTTCCCTTTGTATGTTTGCAGCCATGAAGTTATCGGAAGCACATCAGCAGTTATTGTTTCAGCTTTATCATATTTATGATGATAGTGAAGCTGCTGCTATTGCCGATCTTGTAATGGAATCCTTAACCGGGTGGAAGAAAATAGACAGGGTGATGAATAAGTCAATGGTTTTTTCAAAAGAGCAGGAAGCAACATTGGGAAGATATATTGAACAACTTTCGGCCCATGTTCCGGTACAATATGTTTTAGGCGAAGCCTGGTTTTGCGGCATGAACCTATTTGTGAACAATAGCGTTTTGATTCCTCGTCAGGAAACCGAGGAATTGGTTGATTGGATAACGAAAGATGCCAGGGCAAGTGAACTTTCGAAAAAAAGTATCAGTGTATTGGATATGGGAACAGGCAGTGGTTGCATAGCACTGGGGTTAAAGAAGTTTCTTCCTGATGCGCATGTTCATGGATGTGATATAAGCGAACCGGCCTTAGCAGTAGCGAAGCGAAATGCTTCTGTTCATAAATTGGATATTGAGTGGCATCAATACGATATACTCACAAATACTCCTCCATTTGAAAATGCAGCGTTCGATATCATAGTCAGCAATCCTCCATATATCCCATTAGCCGATGCCGGTACGTTGCCAGAAAATGTTGTAAAACACGAACCTCATCTCGCACTGTTCGCTGCTGATGAAGATCCTCTGCAATTCTATAAAGCCATTGCTATATTCGGACTGAATCATCTTCAAAAAGGAGGCAGATTGTATTTTGAAGTACATGAAGTTTTGGCGAAAGAAGTGATGAATGTTATGGAAAGTAATGGGTATTCTAATATAGAAATCAGGAAGGATATGCAGGGTAAGGAGAGGATGGTAGTCGGGAGTTAAAGTCCGGAAGTCCGAAGCGCTTGAATTTTGGAGAGTAAGTATTTTAAGGGGCGCTTGAACTTTAGAGATCTTGAGTCCGTACAAATACAGAATACATGTCCGGAAGTCGGAAAGACCGAAAGTCGAAGAAAATACAGGTTCCTATTATAGAAAAATAACCGCAGAGACGCGAAGACGCAGAGGTATTCCCTGCGTCTCCGCGTCTCTGCGGTTATTTTTTACCAGCAAATTCAAATATAAAAAATTTAGAACTCCTTCCTTACTTCCCTACTACCTTACTTCCCTACTTGTATTTGTATTTTCTTCCGGACTATAACGAAGGAATCTCCAAAATTCAAACGCCGCGGACTTAAAATTCTTACTCTCCAAAATTCAAGCGCTTCGGACTTCCGGACTTTTCAGAAGGAATTCCGGACTTTTAAAGTGACTTACTTATTGTCAACCAAAAGCGTCGTCCTCGCCCCCATTTCCCTTGCAACCCTCATAACTGCCACAACATTTTCAAGGGGAGTGGCTTTGTCGGCATTGATGGCGATGGTGGCTTGTATAGAGTCTTTGGCGATATATGGTTGCATGAGGAGTTTCATGTCTTCTAAGGCAATCGTTTTGCCGTTTATTACATATTCTCCGGTTGCTTTAATATTTACGATGACTGACTGTTTTGCTTTAGTATCACTTTTTGCTTTAGGAGTGGAAAGTTTTATGACGTTCGGATTAGCTAAAGTGGAAACGATCAGGAAAAAGAATAACAGGATAAACATGATGTCGTTCAAGGCGCCACCATGCAATTCTGGATGTGATTTTAGTCGTTTACGGAGATTCATGCTAACTGTTTATTGTTGTTCTGTTATCGGGTTGGTTCCTGCAAAATGTCGATGAATTCTGAACTGGCAGATTCCATCTTGTTGATGGTCTTATCCAGTTGTGCATTGAGGAAGTTATAACCGATATATCCTAACAAACCAATTGTAAGTCCTACGGCTGATGTTATCAGCTTTGTATAGATACCGCCAGCGATAGCGTCGGTACTGAATTCGTGGGTGGTATTGATTCTGTAAAACAATTGCAGCATTCCTATCAGTGTACCAAGGAATCCGAACATGGGAGCTATACCATACACCAATGAAAGGATAGAGAGGTTTCTTTCCATCTTATAGATTTCGAGCTTGCCTACATTCTCCATACTTTTTTCAATGGCATCAATAGGTTTTCCGATACGCTGGAGACCTTTGTCGATCATTCTGGCAACAGGATTCGGAGTATTCTTAGCTAATGATCTGGCTGCAGAAACATTTCCTGTGAAAATATTATCACGGATGATGTTCATGAAGTTCGGGTCAACATTGCTGGCCTTGCGGATGGCAATCAATCTTTCAAAAAAGAAGAAGACAGCTAATACAAACAGTAATCCCAAAGGGATCATCAGTGGTCCTCCATTAGCCAACATATCGAATATGTTCATTGTGGGAGGGGCGGCCTGACCTGCATTAAGAACCTGTTTGAGAGAATCTGCTACTGTAGTGGCTGGGGTAGTTACCTGAAGGAAAAACCAATTCATCCTTTAAAATTTAGGTAATGTAAATGTACTCAAATGTGTGCCTAAAACGGTTTTAGCTTCTCAAAATTTCTTAAAACTTTGTTACGATATACATTCATTGCTATTCTGTTAGCATTCTTTAACACACAGCAGGTACCAATAGCAAATAAAAAGCCCTGCAGTTTAGGGCAGGGCTTCTGTTAGTGGAAGGTAGAACTTATTGCACCTGGAATGCGTTTTCCAGGGTATTGGCTGAACGTAACAGCGTAGCTTTTATATTAGTTGAAACAGTTACTGTTTTACCAGTAAACTCATTTTCGAGATTCATGTTAGCGAAAAGGAAAGCCTGACCTTGTAATTCTTCCGGCACTGTAATGTTAAGTACAGAAAGATCTGTTGAGAAATTCATCGGCACTTCTCTGAGCACGATACCTGTAGCAGCATCTTTTATTGTGATCGTTGCTTCCTGAATGTCCTCAGAAACTACTTCATAAGGAACGAATAAGGTTATATTATCACCAGTGGTGCAGATGGATTGTTCTGTTCCCAAACCCATGAGTCCAGGCTTAGTAATAGCGGGATAGATAGCGGATTCCAGTTTAGGTTCTGGTATGGCTACCAATATGTCTTCAGATACATTCTTGTTGCAGGCGTTAAATGAAAAGGACGAGATAGCCAGGATGGCTGCGGTTACGATTTGTTTCATGAGATACGTTTGGATTAAGATTAAATAGGTTTACAGGCAGTTCCTGTTCAACCGGCCTACAAAGTACAAAACAGAGAGGGTACTGTCAAGGGGGT
>JBGAQE010000202.1:0-5207 GCA_044220885.1 Chitinophagaceae bacterium | reverse complement strand
ATTGGGTTTTGGAGGAACATACTTATTACGTATCACTTAAAACGTAAAACTCAAAAGGGACATTTCAAAATATTCAGAATGCTAAAAAATTATTTCAAGATCGCCTGGCGCAGTATGCTGAAAAACAAAACAGCTGCTGCTATAAATATATTCGGCTTGTCAGCAGGATTGGCTGCCTGTATGTTACTTGTTTTGTATGTGGTTCATGAAACGAGTTATGATACCTTTCAAAAGAATAAGGATAACTTATTCCTGGTAGGAACTACATTCATAAAAGAAGGGAAAGAAAATAATACTGCCGGCACTCCAGCTATCTTAGGTCAGACTATGCAGCAGGAATTTCCTGAAGTAATGGGTTCAACAAAAATTCTGCAAATTTTCACTGAGGATAAAACTTTGTTGCGGTACACACCAGATAATTCGGCTCCAAGAACTTTTTATGAAGAAAGAGGGTATATAGCCGATTCCATGTATTTTAACCTGTTTACTTATAATTTCGTAGAAGGTAATCCTTCACAGGCTCTTAATAATCCCCGCTCAGTGGTGTTGTCGGAAGAGATTGCTCATAAGATGTTTGGAAATCAGCCAGCTCTTAATAAGAGAATTCTGATCAGTAGTAATTTGAACGGCGGTGATGCGGATTTTTTGGTTACCGGTGTTTTTAAGCCTCAATCAACCCCATCACATATTGACGGCCGTTTCTTTATTTCTTATACCGGCAGTGCTATTGAAGGATATGTAAAAGAGCAAGGAAGAAATTTTGCAAATAATAATATGTTCTTCACCTACCTGTTTCTTAAAGACGGGTTGGATGCTGTTGCATTGAATAAGAAATTCCCGGCTTTCATGAAAAAGTATGCAGGGGAAGACCTTAAGCAAGCCGGATTTGATAAGAGACAATTCTTAGTTCCAGTACCAGATATACATTTGCGTTCTGACATTGAAAATACAGGTACACCCAGCGGCAGCCTGACCTACCTTTATATACTCGGATCTATTGCAGTGTTTATATTATTGATTGCCTGTATAAATTTCATGAACCTTGCCACTGCCAGATCTTCAAAGAGATCTGCAGAAGTTGGTGTAAGGAAAGTGCTGGGCGCCGAAAAATCAGGTCTTATAAAGCAATTTCTTGGTGAGTCTTTACTTATGGCCATAATTGCTTTTATAGCAGCTATGCTTCTTGTAAAATTATTTGTTCCCTTCTTTGCATTAATTGCCGGACAGCCAATTACATTTTCATTCAATGCAGATTACACCTTAGTTATTTACTTTTTTGTACTTTCTATAATTACTGGCTTGCTAGCCGGAACCTATCCTGCATTTTATCTTTCTTCTTTTAAGCCCGTAAAGGTTTTGAAAGGAAGGTTCAGTAACACACTTGCAGCGGTTACTGTCAGAAAAGGATTAGTTGTATTTCAATTTGTGATTTCTGTAGCTCTCATAATATCTGCTACTGTAATCCAGAAGCAGATGCGTTTTTTACGCTCCAAAGATCTTGGCTTTGCAAAAGACCAGCAGCTTATCATTCCTTTAAGAAGCGAGAAGGCCAAATTAGCCTATTCTGTATTAAAGAATGAGATTGCAAGGAATAAGGAAGTGCTGTCGGTAGGCGCTTCGGTTTACTATCCTGGCATCTTCAATCCTGAAGACAATAATTTTTACCGTCAGGGACAAGCTGTTGCTCAAGCCAGGCATACACGTACCAATCGTATCGATAATACTTTACTCAAGACGCTCGATATTAAGTTATCTGCAGGAAGATTGTTCTCTCCTGAATTCACCGCTGATTCCAGTGGAGCTATTATCCTGAATGAAAAGGCCGTGGCTGATATCGGATTTGAATCGCCACAAAAATCAGTAGGCCAAAAGATATTTTTCAATTTTAATGGTCAGCCTGTCGAGCGAACAATTGTAGGAGTGGTAAAGGATTTCAATTTTGAAGATCTGCAACAGCCTATCACTCCTTACGCATTTACATTGAATGAAAGCAACAATTTCAATTATCTTATTGTACACGGTTCTACCAATAGCTTGCAAAGCACTATAGCATTTGTTGAAGATGTTTGGAAGAAGCAGGTTCAAAACGAGCCCTTTGAATACAGTTTCCTGGATGCCGATTTCCAAAAGAACTATGCATCGCAGCAAAAATTGTCTTCCATGGTAAGTTACTTTACCATCATAGCTATCTTAATCAGTTGCTTAGGTTTGTTTGCACTTGCCACATTCAGTGCTGAACAACGCATTAAGGAAATTGGAGTGAGGAAGGTGTTGGGTGCGTCCGCTAAAAGTATCGTGGCCTTGTTGTCGAAAGATTTCCTGAAGCTCGTTCTTATAGCATCTGTAATAGCTTCTCCTATTGCCTGGTTTATTATGAGGAAATGGCTGAATGGATTTGCATACAGAATTGATTTGGGTTGGAGTGTATTTGCCTTTACAATTGGCTTAGCAGTACTAATAGCATTGATGACAATCAGTTTTCAAGCTATCAGGGCAGCGTTGGCGAATCCTGTGAAGTCGTTAAGAACGGAATAAGGAGTAAGAAGTTGTAAGTATTAAGTAATAAGTTTTGAGTCTGATTGTGTGAGATTCCTATTTGTATACTGGATATTGGGTTTAGAGTGAGCATACTTACAACTTATAACTTAAAACGTAAAACTAAGTGGAGTTGTAAGTTATAAGTTATTCGTAGTAAGTTTTGAGTCTGATTGTATGAGTATTCTTGTAGGTTGATAAGTATTGGGTTTTGCAGGAACATACTTACAACTTATAACTTAAAACGTAAAACTCTAATAAAGACATTTTAAATAATTGAAATCATGTTAAAGAACTATTTCAAGATTGCCATCAGAAACCTTATGCGGCATAAGGTGTTTACTGCTGTTAACATTGTTGGATTGGCTACCGGTCTTACCTGTTGTCTTTTGATGATCATGCATATTCAGCATGAGTTGAGTTTCGATCGTTTTCATTCCAAAAACGATAGGATTGCCCGGGTGATAATGGAATATAGTTTTAATGGCGCTGACGGTATGAAGGGGGATTTTACAAGCTCCAAAGTGTTTCCTTCATTTAAAAGAAATTTTCCTGAAGTGGAGAATGGGGTTAGGTTGTCTCATGAAGGAAGATTAGTAAAAGTTGGGGATAAGATATTCAACGAGAAAGACTTTCTTTTTGCTGATTCCACCTTTTTTCAATTGTTCGATTTCAAGTTGCTGCAGGGACAACCTAAGAATGTTTTGGAAGCACCCAATCAATTGGTGCTTACTGCTTCATCAGCAAGAAAATATTTTGGAACAGAGAATCCGGTGGGCAAATCAATGTTAATCGGTAGCTCAGGAGTTCCTTTTCAGGTTACTGGCGTGGTGGAGGATTGTCCTTCGAATTCTCAAATTCGATTCGACTTTCTCGCTTCTTTCTCATCACTAGGCAGAGCCCAGGAGATAACTTATTTCGATGCTAATTACACTACTTATCTTTTACTGAAATCTCCTTCATCTATATCTGAACTTCAAAAGAAGATCGGTCCATTTATGAAAAAGGAGATGGCTGGGGAGAAAGGGGTTGTAATAAATTATGAGCTGGAACCACTTGCAAATATCCATCTACATTCTCCATACGATGCCATTGTGCCCAATAGCAATATTGTTTATGTATACATCATCGGAGGTATTGCTTTATTGGTACTTGTGATTGCCTGTTTTACATATATAAACCTGAGTACTGCAAGATCTGTTGAACGTGCCAGGGAAGTAGGTGTTCGTAAAGTGGCAGGCGCAGGAAAGTATCAATTATTTCGCCAGTTCATAAGTGAATCATTCGTTCTCTGCATATTGTCTTTGTTGATCAGTATTGGATTAGTATCCTTATTGCTGCCTTCGTTTAATCATTTATCGGGATCAGCTTTACAGCTTTCTTCTTTAATGAATTGGCCCATTTTGTTAGCAGCCATTTCACTAGTACTTGTTATTTCGCTTTTAGCCGGAAGCTACCCTGCATTGATACTTTCTAATTTTCAACCGGTAAAAGTATTGAAAGGATCATTTAAGAATACTTCGTCTGGTATTCTTCTCAGAAAATCTCTGATTGTATTCCAGTTTGTGGTTTCTGTATTTCTGATTATATCCACATTGGTCATCAGTGGGCAATTACATTTCATCCAGAATAAGAAACTGGGATACGATCGTGATCATGTAATTGTAATGCCATTAGATGGAAAGATTCTGGACAAGAAGGAATATGTAAAGACAACCCTGAAGTCTAATCCTGAAATCCTTGGCGTTTCAATGGCATCTTCAAGCCCTGTTTCGATATTGGGTGGTTATTCAATGCAAAAGGGCACTACACCAGGTACAAACCCAGATAAGATTGTAAATGGCGGAATTATTGATGAAGAGTATATTAAGGTAAATGGATTAACGGTAGTAGCTGGTAATGATCTTATAAGGCAGGACATTCTTGATGCTACAAATACTGACCAGAGTAAGAATTATTATCACTTTATAATGAACGAAAGTGCTGCCAGGCAAATGGGTTGGACACCACAGGAAGCCATTGGTCAGAAGATGATGCTTGGGGAACAACGTCCAGGGGAAGTAAAGGCAGTAGTGAAAGACTTCCATTTTTCATCTATGCATACTGCCATTCAGCCATTGATTCTTTTCCCTGAAGGTTGGGGTTCGGAATTGTTAGTGAAAGTAAGTGGACAGCATTTGTCGGGTACTTTAGATTTTCTTTCCACCCAATGGAAGGGATTTGCTCCACACAGGCCTTTTGAGTACCATTTCATGGATGAGGATTATAACAGGATGTACGATTCTGAAATGAAGACAGGAAAAGTGTTTAATGTGTTTGCAGGTATTGCATTATTGCTGGCATGTTTGGGATTGTTTGGATTATCTGCCTACACAGTAAAACAACGGGTTAAGGAAATAGGAGTGCGTAAGGTGATCGGTGCTTCTGCTACCAATATAGTATTTCTAATTTCTAATACATTCTTAAAACTGGTATTGATTGCGTTTCTTATTGCATGTCCAATTGCCTATTGGGCAATGAATAAGTGGTTACAAGGTTTTGTGTACAGAATTGATTTGAGCTATTGGTTTTTCGTTGTAGCAGGTATTTCGGCGGTAGTTATTGCCTTGCTTACGGTGAGTATTCAGGCAATAAAAGCGGCAGTGGCGAATCCAGTGAAGTCGTTAAGGACT
>JBGAQE010000201.1:0-5228 GCA_044220885.1 Chitinophagaceae bacterium | reverse complement strand
GAATGGCCGATTTTGTAAAATTCGCCCGATACCTTCCAGGGAAAGAAGACCATCTGAAGAATATTGAAGAGATAGAAAAAGCAATCACTACCCTTAACCGCCAAACCACATAAGTGCTTTATAATTGGTATCAACATATAACGTTCGCCTGGCCCTGGGTTTTTCTGGGGTTTGCTCTTTTGCCACTAATGGTGATTTGGTATCTTTTCAGGCAACGAAAGCAACAGGCAGCTTTACAGGTTTCTTCTACCTCGCAATACGTTTATAGCGCTTCCTGGAAAACAGGACTCAGACATAGCCTTTTAGTGTTTCGCTTACTGGCAATAAGCAGTTTGATTATTGCATTAGCAAGACCCCAGACGAGGAACGATGAGGAATTGAAAAGCGGGGAAGGTATCGATATAATTCTCTGTATTGATGTAAGTGGTAGTATGATGGCGCAAGACTTATTGCCCGACAGATTGGAAGCTTCCAAGCAGGTGGCGGCCGATTTTGTGGCCAGTAGAACAACCGATAGAATTGGTGTAGTAATATTTTCGGGAGAAAGCTTTACCCTTGTTCCACTTACTACCGATAAGGAAGTATTGCGTTCGCAACTGTACAATATACAGCGAGGTGTTTTAGAGGATGGAACGGCAATAGGAGATGGGTTGGGTATAAGTATTGCCCGCCTGAAGAATTCAACAGTAAAAACAAAAATTGTAATACTTCTTACCGATGGTGAAGATCAGGGCGGCCGTATTTCGCCTACAGAGGCCCGGTTGATGGCTAAGAACTATGGCATTCGCGTTTATACGATAGGGGTAGGAACAGACGGCTATGCGCCTGTACCCGTAATGACAGATAACGGTCCCACTACCCAAATGCAGAAAGTAAATATTGATGAGAAGTTGTTAAGGGCTATTGCCGTTGAGTCTGGCGGATTATATTTCCGGGCCAGAGATACAGAAAGCCTGAGAAGTATTTACTCTGAAATTGATAAGCTCGAACGTTCGAAGATAGAAGTGACCGCCCTCAAGCGTTACACAGAGAAATTCCATCCTTTTGCAATTGCAGCAGCCTTCTTTCTTTTGTTAGAAATGGTATTACGCTATACCCTGTTCCGGAAATTCCCTTGATGGTAAGTAGGTTGCAATTCCCTCCTTTGCTGTACTTTCGTGTGGAATGAAAGCATTGGTATATAAATCGACCGGCAGCTGGTATACTGTAAAAGATATAGCCACAGGTAAAATATGGACTGCCCGTATGAAGGGGATTTTTAAGCTCGATGGCATCACTTCCACTAATCCAATAGCTGTGGGCGATGAAGTGGTATTAGAGTCTGAGAATGAAGGAGAGAGTGGTGCTATGATCACTGATATACTTCCGCGTAAAAATTACATTAACAGACAAAGTCCAAAAGGTCGTCATCAGCACCATATTATCGCTTCCAATCTAGATCAATCTTTATTGCTAGCCACATTAAAAGAGCCAAGAACATCACAAGGATTTATAGACCGGTTTCTGGTTGCATCCGAAGCTTATCATGTTCCAGCGCTTGTTGTCTTTAATAAATCGGATTTATATAAGACAAAAGAGATGGAGAAGTTTGAGATGATGAAGGAGATGTATGAAGCTGTTGGGTATAAGGTGTTCCTCATAAGTATGAAAGAAAATAAAGGAGTGGAAGAATTGAGGGAGCAACTTGTAAATAAGACTACATTGATCAGCGGCCATAGCGGAGTTGGCAAATCATCGTTATTGAATGGATTATTACCTGAATTGAATTTGCGTACGCAGGATGTAAGCGGATGGAGTGGAAAAGGATTGCATACTACCACATTTGCTGAAATGTATGATTTGGCATCGGGTGGAAAAATAATTGATACTCCAGGTATGCGTGAATTTGGTTTAGTGGATATATCAAAGCAAGAGCTCTCACATTATTTTCCAGAGATGCGCGATGTATTACAGGGTTGTCAGTTTAACAACTGCCTTCATATAAATGAACCTGGTTGTGCAGTGAAACAAGCGGTGATAGACGGAAAGATTTCTGAAGACCGTTTTGTGAGTTATTATAATATCCTCGAATCAATAGAAACGAATAACTATTGAGCAAAAAAAACTGAAACACTTAATTGCCTAAGCAAAAAATGTTTCAGCTATAACTTTTATGGCAGGCTATCAGGAAAGGTATCTCTTAGCCGAATGTATCATTAATTTATTCTCCAGGAATTTCGCTACTTCAATTACAGCATCATTGTCTTTACGGGGAGCTTCCCTGAATTTATTAGGGTAAATGGAAATGCCCGTATAAATGTTGTAATGAAGAGTGAGGGGATGATGTTTATAGATGAAGTCCCAGGTAAGGGTATCAAAATCATCTTCTTTATGACTGAAGCGGATCTCCAGATCGTCGGACAAGATATTCGCTACTTCATAAAAGCGTTTCAGGCCACAATCGTCATCTATGATGGCTTCAGTGCAGCCGAAATCGGTGCGTAGGGTAAGACTCATACAAACGGATTTAGGTTATCTAATAGGTACGAACAATTTTGTTCAACCTGGTGTCAAGCTTTGAATTTCTTTGCTTTAGGCACTTTATCACCTTTTAGAATCCTTTCTGCACCCACACTTTTTCCATTAGCCGGACAACCATATTTTGGTCCAAAAACTTTATTCCATAAACTACAGGAACTGCCCATTACAAGGAAACAGGCGAGGAATAACCATAGCAGGGAGGGCCGGCTCAATTTCATAAGATTCAATTTCTTCTATCTAACGTAATTAAATCTAATAATATTATCCGGTGAATGCAATAGGGGAGCGCTTTGGGGGGTCAAACCTGGTCGCGGAACCAGTCGGCATAACGCACGTAATTGTTTGCTATTCTGTCTATTTCGCCATGAATCTGGTCTTCCTGAATGGTCTTTACTTTTTTAGCGGGAACACCGGCATAAATGCTTCCGGCTTCACAAATAGTGCCTTCGAGCACTACAGCTCCGGCAGCAATAATGGTATTACTATGCACTACGGCATTATCCATTATTATGGCACCCATGCCCACTAACACATTGTCGTGAATAGTACAGCCATGAATAATGGCATTATGTCCAACGGATACATTATTACCCAGTATCGTCTTTGTTTTCTTAAACGTACAATGAATAACAGCTCCATCCTGTATATTCACCTTATCACCCATTCTGATACTGTTCACATCTCCTCTTATTACAGCATTGAACCAGATGCTGCCATCATTCCCCATTACTACATCACCAACTATAGTGGCGTTAGGAGCTATGAAACAGTTGGTGCCGAAAGTAGGGTAGGTTCCGTCTACGTGGAGGATAGTAGGCATGGGTTAAAGTCAAAGTTTAAAAGTCAAAAGTCAAAAGTCAAAAGTCAAAAGTCAAAAGTCAAAAAAGTATTTATTCCGCAATTTATCCGGTTTTTTGGATTTGCCTCCTTTTTACTTTATACTTTTGACTTTTGAATTTTTTCAAATCATGACCAAAAAAGCTACTCCCCTCCGCATGGGAGGCACCGATAAAGAACTTTTCTTCCGTCATGTGGCGCAGACATCTGCTGCTCCTATTGGCTTGGAAATAGTTAAAGCAAAGGGGAGTATACTCACCGATACGAATGGTAAAAAGTATATCGACCTTATTGCAGGCATCAGTGTGTGTAATGTGGGACATAGACATCCAAAAGTAGTGAAGGCTATAAAAAAACAGGCCGATGAATACCTGCACCTTCTTGTATATGGGGAAATGGTGGAGAGTCCGCAGGTACAGTATGCGCATTTGTTAGCCAGTAATTTACCATCAACACTTGATTGTGTTTATTTCACCAACTCTGGAGCAGAAGCTACAGAAGGAGCTATGAAGCTGGCGAAGCGTATTACAGGAAGAACCGGTATGATCGCTTTTCAGCATAGCTATCATGGAAGCACACAGGGGGCACTGAGTGTAATGGGAGATGAATACTGGAGAAATGCTTTTCGTCCTTTATTACCAGGAGTTAGACATCTTTCCTATAATTCAATGGAGGCTATTGAAGCCATCAATGAAACAACAGCCTGCGTAATTGCTGAGAGTGTACAGGCAGAAAAAGGTGTTATAGCGCCAGATAAGGAATGGATGCAGGCGCTTCGTAAGAAATGTACAGACACTGGAACCTTATTGATATTAGATGAAATACAGACCGGCTTTGGAAGAACGGGTACCCTTTGGGCTTTCGAAAAATTCAAGATCGTACCGGATGTTATATTGCTTGGAAAGGCATTGGGAGGGGGAATGCCGCTGGGTGCATTCGTGGCCAGTCATCAGTTAATGCAGGGGTTTACTGATAATCCGGTGCTAGGGCATATTACCACATTCGGGGGACATCCGGTTTGTTGCGCAGCGGGACTGGCCTCCTTAAAAGTGATACTCAAAGAGGAATTGGTAAAAGGGGTAAAGGGGAAAGAAAAACTATTCAGATCATTATTGAAGCATAAGTCTATAAAGCATTTACGATCGAGCGGATTGCTAATGGCTTTAGAGTTGGATAGTTTCGAAACCAATAAGGCTTTGATACAATTATGCTTATCCAAAGGATTACTTACTGATTGGTTTTTGTTTGCTCCTGAATGTTTACGGATTGCACCTCCATTAACTATAACTGATAAGGAAATAAGAAAAGCCTGTAGTATAATAGTAGAATCATTAAACGAGCTTGAGGGGAATCAGGTGGCCAAGTCTTGAAAACCGGGTATGATTTCCGGCAGCAACATTGATTCAAGATTTTTTTCCGGTTTGTTGGTTGAATTGCCGAAAAACTTACATTTGGTAAACCAAAAACTTAGCGACTATGAAGAAGATCATTCTCGTGCTGACAGCTGTACTATTGGCAGCTTCCACATTTGCTACTGTTGCACCTGCTAAAAAGAACCCTCAGGCATCATCTATTATGTTACCAGTTGGTAAAACTGGAGCGAAAATTTCTCTCCTTGATCTTTCAGTTATCAGTACAAAAGATTTTCAGCAATTGACAGGAAATAAAATGAACCTGGCTGAAAGAATGAGTTTCAAATTGGCGCAACGTCAGTTACGCGGTAGCATCAACGCTGATGGTACAGTTAATAGTAAGAAATTAGCTAATGTTGTTAAGAAAGCTGATGGCACATCCGGTTTCCATGTAGGAGGTTTCGCCCTTGGATTTTTATTGGGACTTATTGGATTATTGATTGCGTATTTGATAAATGA
>JBGAQE010000200.1:0-6359 GCA_044220885.1 Chitinophagaceae bacterium | reverse complement strand
CGGCTATAAAAGGTATTCTTCCGCAAGACAATCTTCTGCTGAACGACTACCTCAAAAAGCAGTTTAATCTTCCCCTTTCCGACTATTTTACTGTTATGGGCCCCTGCCATGCAGAAGAAGTTGCTGCAGAAAAACTCTCTTACCTTACTTTCTCTGGTTTAGATGCAGAACGAACTTCCATTATAGCCTCCCATTTCTCTACCGGCTACCTTAATACAGTTACCAATAATGATGTGTATGGCGTTCAATATGCCGCTGTTCTAAAAAATATCTACGCCCTTGGCGCAGGTATTGCTCATGGACTGGAATATGGAGATAACTTCCTGAGTGTACTGATCGCTAACTGTGCCGATGAAATGGCTGGCTTCCTTAGAAAAGTAGGCGTTCAGCATATGGACGTAGGAGTTCACGAAGAAGCCGACCCGGTGAGCCATAAAAAAAGCCCCAATTATGCCGCTTCGGTGTACCTGGGGGACCTCCTGGTGACCTGCTATTCCCTCTACAGCCGTAACCGGACTTTCGGGAATATGATCGGTAAGGGCTATTCTGTTAAAACCGCCCAATTGGAAATGAACATGGTAGCAGAAGGCTATAATGCCAGCAAATGTATCTTCCAGGTCAATAATTCCATTGGTTTTCAGATGCCTGTGGCAGAAACGATCTATAAAATTCTCTGGGAAAATGTTAAACCTTCAGCAGGGTTCAAACATATTGAAGGAATTCTCGTCTAATATATAGAACTTTAAATTATGCCACTTTCTTTCCAATCATATGGCCCTTATGTTATCCTGGTGATGATTGCCATCCTTTCAATAGGAGAGTTGGTAAAATATCTCCGCCACCGAGGCACAAAGCACTCTTCTTAAAAATTAAGGCTCATCAAAAAACAGGCTGGCAGCAATGCCATCAGCTAATAGTCTGCCTTCCTTACTTAGAAAATACCTATCGGCTGAGACCAGGATTTTTTTCTCATTTTGAAAGGGAATAATTCCTTTCTTCAATTCAATCGCAGCAGTTTCACCAAACCGTTTTTCTACTGATGCCATTGAAATCCCTTCCATGGTCCTGAGAGCAGTCATGATATATTCATTTAACTGCTGAACAGGACTGAGGTTCTCTATCTCAAATAATAATTCATTCTTTAAAAGACTCTGTGAATACAAAGCATTGTTAGCAACATTCCATTGTCGGCTTTTTCCATTGAAGGAATGAGCAGAAGGACCCAATCCCAGATAATACGCCCCCGACCAATAGGCACTATTATGCCGGCTTCGCATTCCGGGTAAGGCGAAATTGGAGATTTCATAATGATCAAATCCTGCCTTTTCCATCCAATCCATCAGTAAAAGAAATTGCCTTGCCTGATCATCAGCATTCACAGCAGCTTTTTCTTTTTTCACCACCATATGATGCAATGCCGTTTTCGGCTCAACAGTTAGCGCATAACAGGAGATGTGAGGAATTTGGAATCCTAATACGGTATCTACATTCTGCTTCCACATTTCATCTGTAAGTCCGGGTGTGCCATAGATAAGATCCACTGTAATATTATCGAACAATTGCCTTGCCGATTCAAGTGCTTTCAATGCCTGCTTGCTATTGTGAGCCCTGTTCATCCATTGCAGATCTTCTTCAAAAAAAGATTGGATTCCTATACTTAGCCTGTTAATGCCAATCGATTTCCATTGTTGCAAGCGTTCATCTGTAATATCATCTGGATTTGCTTCCAATGTAATTTCAGCGGTTTCGCTTACAGAATAAGTAAGGGCTATCTTTTCCAGAACCTCTTTTAGAAATTCAATACTCATCAATGATGGTGTGCCCCCTCCGAAATAAATGGTTTCAACAGGCTGTTTTTCGAGGTAATTTGCCTGAAGCCCTATTTCATTCAATAAAGCCACCGAAAAATCGTTTTCCCCTTTGCGGGAAGTAGAGAAATGAAAATTACAGTAATGACAGGCTTTCCTGCAGAATGGGATATGAATATAAATGCCCGCCATTAGATATGACCAATTTTATGGATATTACAATGCAATTTTGATACGCTGATATGGCAAAGGTAGCAGTATATAGTTTCTTGTGGGTTTGTGGCTGGTTGCTGATACCTGTTATTGGCTTGCAAGCACAATTGTCTCTTACAGTTAAGTCGGTAGACAAAGATTCTGCTTTCATTCAAACCCTGAAGCTGCAATCCAGCTTTAAGACTTCCGCGCAGCGCAGCACTTATATAAACAAATTACCGGGTTTACTTCACACTAAAGGATATAGCGGGGCCTCAATAGATAGTGTAATTGTAGATAGCCTTAATACGATCCTTTATCTGTACACTGGAGAAAAATTCACTTTTACCTATTTACATACCGATTCAATAGAGCCCCGGTGCTGGACGCACGTAAACTGGAATCCCAAACAATTCGAAGGCAAACCGCTTAATCTTTCCCAACTGCAGCAATTGCAGGAAAATCTTCTTGAATACCTTGAGAATACCGGCTATCCCTTCGCAAAAGTGGAACTCGATAGTATTCTCTGGAAGGAGAATGCACTGGAAGCAAGACTCCGAATTGAAAAGGGACCGGAATACAAGATAGATAGCATCACCAATAAAGGCACTGCATCGATATCAAACAGGTATTTACAACGGTATCTTACAATTCTTAATGGAAGTACCTACCGTAAAGATGTTTTGCAATCTGTGAGCCGGAAAATAGATGAACTCCCTTTTGTAAAAGAACAACAACCCTGGAATCTCACAAGATTAGGAACAGGTTCTGTATTGAACCTATATCTGGTACCAAAGAAAAGCAGTCAGATAAATGTACTGGTCGGCTTTTTACCCGCTACACAAGCTGCCACGAATATCTATGAGAATCCAAGAACTAAATTGCAGTTTACGGGAGAAGCAAATATCGATCTGAAGAATGCATTAGGAAATGGCGAATCCATTGGATTGAACTGGCAACAGTTACAAGTGAAATCGCCCAGCAGACCTGAAAGGTTATTCGCAGTCTTATCTTTTCGGATCAGCCTTCGGCATCAATATGGCTTTTGATCTGTTGAAGAAAGATACCAGCTTCCAGACAATCACAATGCAATTAGGAACTCAGGTATCCCTTGCAAAAAACCAATCGATGGCGATATTTTTCCAGAACAGGCAATCTTATCTTTTATTGGTAGATACAAATAGAGTTATTCAGGAAAAGAAATTACCACCTGAAGGAGATGTTCGGTCTATCAGTATCGGTGTTCAGTACGATGGCTATACCACCAACTTCAGATACAACCCTACCAAGGGAAATGAATGGCAGGTCACTTTACTTGCAGGTACAAAAACCATCAAGAAAAACAGTGTGATTGTTCAGTTGACCGATAAGAACGATCCCAATTTCGATTTCGGAACCTTATATGATACTTTTCAGCTGAATTCATTCCAGTTCAGATTAAAAGCTTATGAGCACATTATTTCCCTATTACAACAGTATCTACTGTTAAGACTGCCATCAACCTGGGTTGGTTTGAAAGCCGAATATCTTCCGTAATGAATTATTCCAGATAGGAGGCTATCGCCTTTGAGAGATTTGATGAAGAAAGTATCTATGCTTCAAGATATGCTACTACCACCATCGAATACAGGTATCTTATTGGAAGAAATTCCTTCCTGTTTACCTTTCTTGATGGAGGATGGGCTCAGAATACAGCTTCCTCTTCGCGTAGCAGTAACAGCTATATTGGAGCAGGACTAGGTATGGCCCTCGAAACAAAAGCAGGCATCTTCAATATCTCCTTTGCTGCCGGAAAAATGATCTTGATTTCAGCTTACGTCAATCAAAAATCCATTTCGGATATGTCAATTTCTTCTAGAAACAGAAATACATTTCCGGCTATGGTAGGGGTGTAATATTTTTGCGAACCGATGCCACAAATAAGTAATAAATACTGGTGTATCATTTTATCATTGCTGTTATTCCCTTTATGGGCTATAACGCAGACTGGCATTGATACAGACAGATTGTTCCAGGACAGTCCACAAGTCAAAAGAAGCAATTGGCTCCTGTTATCCAGAATCCTGGCTCTCCAACAGACACTCTAAAAACTGTTGCAGATAGTAATGCAGTTGTTTCAGATTCTCTCAAACGGGTTCCCCTTGTACATCCTTCCGTTAATAAGATGAAGCAATTAATGGAACAATTGAGGAACCATCCCTATTATAACTTTTTGGGAAAGCCTGTTTCACTGATTTCTGAGGAAAGAAATGATGCAGGAAGTGAAGTGTTCTTTTATCTATTACTAGGGATGATTTTTTATTATGCCCTTGTCAGGGCCTTCTTTCCCAAGTATGAAGCTAACCTGTTCACTTTGTTTTTCAGGGCCACACTCAGGCAACAGCAGTTACGGGAGCAGTTATTGCAATCGCCACTTCCATCCTTATTCCTCAATATCCTTTTCGTTTTATCAGGGAAGTCTTTATGTTAGTTTTCTGGCCAGATATGAAGGGGTTTTACAACAACTCGATTTTTGGTTATTATGGCTCTATGCCATGGGCGCTTTGGCTGGTATATATGTCGGTAAGTTCCTTGTAATAAAGACTATCGGATGGATCCTAAGGTTTACAAAAGCCTCTGACGCTTATATTTTTGTGGTGTTTATGGTAAATAAGATGACCGGCATATTCCTATTGCCGGTATTGTTGCTGATGGCTTTCCCGAGTGAGAGCCTGTTGCCTGTTGTTGTAACACTGTCACTCATTATGTTAGTGGTGCTATTGGCCTATCGATTCCTGATATCCTACCGCGTGGTAAGGAACGAAATAAAAGTAAATCCGTTCCATTTTTTTATATACCTTTGCGCCTTCGAAATAGCACCACTTTTGCTAATCTATAAAGTGCTATTAAACATTGTGGAAAGAACTATTTAATTTTGTGAATCCATACGAAAGAATATGGTTAAAAACGGGGCTAAACAGGCGGCTGCAACAGTTGGAATGATTAAAAAGATCTTGATCACACAACCCAGACCGGAAACAGATAAATCGCCTTATTTCGAATTGGCGAGAAAGCATGATTTGTCCCTTGACTTCCATCCCTTTATCAAGTTGGAAGGTATTCCTGCTAAGGAATTCCGTAAGCAAAAAGTTGAGATTGCAGCTTATTCCGCAGTCGTTTTCACCAATAATGCCATCGACCACTTCTTCAGGACTTGCGAAGAAATGAAAGTGAATGTTTCGCAAGACACAAAATATTTCTGCATCACAGAAGCCGTAGCGCTCTATCTCCAGAAATTCATTCTTTACAGGAAACGCAAAGTGTTTTATGGTGCTGATGGTACCAATAAAAGCATGTTCGATGTAATCAATAAGCACAAGGAGAATGAGAAATTCTTATATCCCTGCTCAGAAAATCAGCAGGATAATGAGATCGTGAACTGGCTCAAGACTAATAAATGTGAATTCGTAACCCCATTCATGTATCGCACCATCAGTGCAGATGTAAAAGATGTGCTGGTAGGTACAGAATACGATATCATCTGTTTCTTCACACCAAGTGGCGTAAAAAGTCTCTTCGATAACGCCCCCGTTTCAAACAGAACGGCACCAAGATCGGCGCCTTCGGCAGCAATACTTCCCGTGCCGTAGAAGAAGCCGGCCTCCAACTCGAAATCAAAGCCCCACAACCTCAAACACCGTCGATGGTGGCGGCGCTTGATGCGTTACCTTTCGGCTTTGAAAGAGAAAAGTAGTTATAAGTTTAAGAGTTTAAAGTTTAAGGGTTTAAGGTTCCTATGTGTAGCAGTGGAACTAAGTAATTAGTTCAAGTTAGATTTTTTGTTCAAAACGTTCCAGAAGTTTAATAAGTTCCATAGGGCCAAAGCGCACCCACGCTAAGGTGCGTGTCTTCACACCTTTGAAAATCGAGAGTAACTTTCGAATAATTTGCCATTCTCTTTTGGACTTCCCAACTTCCTGCCCCCGAGTTGCACTCGGGGATACGATGATTCAACCCCTTCAGGGTTGGTCGAATGTCAAACTAAATACTTCTTTCCTTCTTCCATACTTCCGAACTCCCGGGCCTGCTTTTTCCCCGGGTTATACCCCGGAGTCATTATTATTCAACCCCTTCGGGGTTGGTCGAATTCCCCAATTACCAACTAATCTCCTTCCATACTTCCTTACTTCCCTACTACCTAACTTCCCTACTTGTATTTGTATTTTCTTCCGGACTTCCCGACTTCCAGACTTTTTATTCCCGACTTCCTATCCCTAGCCTCAGTGCCCCGAGTTTCACTCCCAGGGCTACATCGATTCAACCCCTTCCCCTCTTGGGTTGGTCGTATCTCAAACTAAATACTTCATTTCCTTCTTCCAT
>JBGAQE010000015.1:0-43250 GCA_044220885.1 Chitinophagaceae bacterium | reverse complement strand
GTAAACATATATGGTGACAATAAATTATCGTATGGAGATGCTGCCCGTATTCCGGTTTTAACCACTTCCCCCAATAAAGCTTTTTTAGGGTTGCGTCTGAAAAAACTGATGACGGCGTTTCAATAAATACATGTCACTCAAAAAGTAGTGCTGAAAAAGCTGGTTTAAAAGAAGGAGATATTATCACTAAGATAAATGAGGTGAAGATATCCTCCAGAAGATCTCACAAAGACCATTGGAAAATTCAAACCAGAAGAAAAAATAACCATTACTTATAAAAGGAATGGCAAAGAAGCAAAAAACTACAGCTACTTTAGGAAAACACAGCTTCTAATATTGCTTGTTCAGGGATTTCCAAGAGGCATGGGACCAATGCGTACAGCTCCTTTTGAATCAGCCGAAGGATTCAATTACAGTTTCAGTGGTCCTGATGGTGTTTCTGTTTTTGGCTCACAAATGAAACCCCGTCTTGGTATAAAAGCCCAGGATACTGAAGAAGGAAAAGGAGTTAAAGTGCTGGATGTATCCAAAGAATCTGCTGCTGAAAAAGCTGGTATAAAAGAAGGTGATATTATCATCCATTTTGATGAAAAGGAAATAAACAGTGCCGATGAGTTAGCCGAAGTAGCAATGGAGTCAAAAAACAAGCCTACCGTGAAGGTTAAACTGATAAGGGATGGCAAAACTCAGGACCTGGAAATAAAAACACCGCGCAAACTAAAGACTGCCAATCTGTAATAAAATCTATTGCCGATGAAAAAAGGTCGCTGCCGCAAGGCGGCCTTTTTTTATCCCTAAAACTGGTATTTAACCACTCGCATATTGCCATCAGATAATATAGGCCAAATAAGGTATTTTTGCGCTCTGTATGATTCAATATGATGCATATGAAGTAGTAGTAGGGCTTGAAGTACATGCCCAGCTACTCACAGAAAGTAAATTGTTTTGTGGAGATAGCGCCTCTTTCGGGGGGGCTCCCAACACTCATATTTCCCCAGTAACAATGGCTCATCCTGGCTCTTTGCCCATGCTTAATAAGAAAGCCATTGAATATGCAATAAAAATGGGATTGGCATGTAACTGTACCATCAGTCGTAATAACTACTTCGCAAGAAAGAATTATTTCTATCCCGACCTTCCAAAAGGATATCAGATATCGCAACATACTACTCCAATATGTGAAGGTGGTCATATCACCATCACTACCTCAGAAGGTACCCGTGCTGTAAAACTTAATCGCATCCATATGGAAGAAGATGCGGGAAAGAGTTTGCATGATGTAGATGATGACTATACTTGCGTTGACCTCAACCGCGCTGGCGTTCCTCTAATTGAAATGGTAACTGAACCAGATTTAAGAAGTGGAGAAGAGGCTTATGCTTATCTCACTGAAGTAAGAAAGCTTTTACGATATCTTGAAGTATGCGATGGTAATATGGAAGAAGGAAGTATGCGCTGTGATGCCAATATCTCTATACGAAAAAAAGGGGATACCAAATTGGGGACAAAAGTGGAAGTAAAAAACCTCAATTCCATCCGAAATGTAAAAAGAGCTATTGAATGGGAAGCAAAGAGATTGATTGAACTGGCAGAAGAAGGATCTCCTATCATTCAGCAGACGCGTAGTTTCGATGCAAGCAATGGAACTACTTTTGCATTAAGAACAAAAGAGGAAGCCAACGACTACCGTTATTTTGCTGACCCAGACCTTACTCCCTTCAGGATTTCTGAAGAGATGCTGAAAAGTATACAGGAACAATTACCAGAATTACCTGAACAGAAAATACAACGATATCAATCCGAATTCGGACTACCTGAATACGATGCAAGAGTAATTTGTGATGAAAAGGAAACCAGTACTTATTTCGAAGAGATACTTTCTGCCCTTCCCGTAAATGCCAGTAAGGAACTACATACTACAAGGGCAAAATCAGCAGCTAACTGGATTTTAGGACCGATTAAATCATGGCTGAACGACAACAGCTTGTCTATCGCCAGTTTTGAATTACCAGCCACATCCATAGCCAGTCTTATTTCGTTAATAGAAGAAGGGAAGCTGAATTTTTCTGTTGCCTCATCACGAGTATTCCCTGCACTTATTAAAGAACCTAAAGCCCTTCCTCTTGAAATGGCTACCAAAATGAACCTGATTCAGGTTTCTGATGAAGGGGATGTTGCCAATTGGGTAGATCAGGTATTGAATAGTATGCCCGATAAAGTGGCTGAATATAAAAAGGGAAAAAAGGGACTCATCGGTCTCTTTGTTGGAGAAGTAAAAAAAATATCAAAAGGGAAAGCAGATCCAAAAATCACAAACGACCTGCTCCTAAAAAAGTTGCAATCATGAAATTAAAATTCCTCTTGCCAATTTTGGTTATTGCGGCCTGCAAACAGGCTCCAAAAGATAGTCTCGAAATTTCGGGTACAGTTAAGAACATCAAACAACTGGAAGCGCAATTTCCTGGAGCAGTGAAAGATGGCAACATCAGCCTTCTCCTATATGAAATACCTTTCGGTAGCGATGCTCAACCCATTCAACTTGACTCTTTTACCGTTTCTGAAGCAAAGAATACTTTTACCCTGAAAGGAAAGACCTTAACAGAGGGTATGTATGATATTGTTGTTGACAGAGGCGGTCCAATGGTTCCTTTTGTAAATGACGCATCATCTATAAAAGTGGATATGGACTTCAGTAAGAAAGAGAAATTCTACCAGCTTACCGGCTCTGCTGCCAGTAAACAATTACTCGATTTCATAAACAGCTATAGCGATCAAGGTAATATCATCAATAAGGCAATGGCCAATATGGACAGCCTCAAAAAACTGAATGCTACCGACAGTATCCTTATTGAAGCAACAAACCTGAAGAATAAGGAAATTGATAACCTCAATGCCTTCCTAATAAAAAATCTCGCTACTGTTGAAAATAGTACGGTTGCTTCATTTATGTTAGGACGATCAGCTCAAACTTTACCTCAAACAGAGTTTGAAAACCAGTTGAACTTATTGGTAAAGAAATTCCCTGCTAATGCCAATCTTCAATATCAGAAGAAATCTTATGAAAATTACAAAGCCCAGGCATTAGAAAGTGAACAAAGACGTCAGCAAGCACAACAAAATTCATGGGTAGGTAAAAAAGCTCCTGAATTAACATTGCCAGATGCCAATGGAAAAAACATTGCCCTCTCCTCTTTCAAGGGCAAATTCGTTTTAGTTGATTTCTGGGCCAGTTGGTGCAGACCATGCAGATTAGAAAACCCTAACGTTGTTGCCGCTTACCAAAAATTCAAAAACAAGAACTTCACTGTACTTGGTGTATCTCTCGATAAAGACAAAGCTCCCTGGCTCGAAGCCATTGCATCAGATGGTCTTACCTGGACCCATGTAAGCGACCTGGCCTACTGGAATTGTGCAGCAGTAAAAATTTTCGGTTTCGACGGTATTCCTTTCAATGTACTCATCGATCCTAATGGTAATGTAATTGGAGAAGGCTTAAGGGGCGAGGATTTGGTGAATAAGTTGAATGAGGTGTTGAAGTAGGCTGGATGCTGGATGCTGGATGCTGGATGCCTAAGGCTTAAAGCTTAAGGCCTAAAGCATAATTCTGCCTCCGGTCCGGAGCTCTTGTTACTGTATTTTGCCTTAGGCCTTAGGCTTTAGGCTTTAAGCATTTAGCATCAAGCATTCAGCTTCCAGCATCAAGCATCCAGCTTTCAATTCCTCAGTCTCTTCCAAACTTTTCGCGCAGCGGAAAGGCGATTGTTCTCCACCTCTGTTTGTCATTCCGAGCATCGCGAGGAACCTTGTTTTGCTTAAAATGACTGCTGGATGCTTAATGCTAAATGCTTAAGGCTTTATTCAGCCTCCGGCCCGGAGTTCCAGTTCCTGCAATTAGCATCTAGCTTTTAGCATCTAGCATTTAGCTTCCAGCATCAAGCATTCAGCCTTCAATCCCTCAGTTTCTTCCAAACTTTTCGCGCAGCGGAAAGGCGATTGTTCGCACCTCAGTTTGTCATTCCGAGCATCGCGAGGAACCTTGTATTGATAAAAGCTCAATGCTTAACGCTGAAGGCCTAAAGCTTAATCTAAACTAAGTCCATAATTCTTGTCTTCGAAAGAATTTCGTTGAGTGGATGATTTACGCCTTAAGCTTTAGGCCTTAGGCATTGAGCTTTAAGCATTGCACACAGAGAATATAAATAAAATAGCCTCCCGTTGGGAGGCTATTTTATTTATATTCTCTGTGTGCAATTATCTCAAGTCTATTGCCAACGCAATATTCCTGTAATTCACAGAAGGCTTCACAGTTCCTGAAGAATCAAGTGCTATACCAATAGTGCGGCACTGACCAGCAGTAGCGGCAACATTAAGTATATCAATGTTGAGATATCCCCAGGTGCTGTCTGCAGGAATAGTAACTGTACTACCAAGGGCAGTATAGTGTGTTCCTGGAACGGCAGGAGAAGCAGCTAATGTACCGGCAGCCCTTGAAGGGGTTTGACCAGATGCTGTAGCAGGGAATGCTACAGTGGTAAACGGCACATCAAACAACTTAAATCCAACAGTTCTATCAGATTTAGAAACTGCACCTACCATATTAACTCTTAATCTAACAGTTCCTGTAGAACGATGTAATGTAAATGCAACTGTAGTAGTTGCATTACCCATATAAGGCACCCTTGTCATCAATGGATAATTCACTCCCGCAGCAATCAGTATTCCAGAGATGTAGTATCAAATTCGGCTACTCCATCGGTAAATGTTACCTGATCATTCTTGATACAGTCATTCCTCCCATGACAATTGCTATTGAAATAAAGAAAAATGTTCTTTCATAATCATGTAATTTTTAGTAACCGGCATTTTGTTTCAGATTGGTGTTTCCATCCACATCACCTTGTGGAATCGCTGGCAGAATGCGGATATCAGTAAAGGCAACAGTATTGTAATGAGGTCCTTTTACGATATCACGACCCAAACGCTTGAGGTCGAAGAAACGATGTCCTTCAAATGCCAACTCGATACGACGCTGACGGATGATTTCATCAAGCAGTGCAGTACCTGTTAAAGCACCATCAGCTGTTTCTGCAGCAGATCCAGTGTAGTCAGTATACCTTCTCACTTTCAGCAGTTTCAAATCTGCAATAGCGACAGCTTCATTCAACACTGAAGAACTGGAGTGACCATTGCTTCTGCACGTGTAAGATATATTTCAGAGATTCTAACTACAGGAATGTTATCGAGGTTGATAGAACCATTCTTACCGAGGAACTTAGTACACTCTACTTTAGCAGGACCGCGGCCAGTAGTTCCTGGTTCGTACAAAAGATTCCTTACATCAGTATTTCTGGTTGCACTGAAGCATTCAATGCGAAGTTAGCGGTTGTATTACCACCTACTAATGCAATTCCTAATTCATTAAGCAAAGAAATAGAAGGAACCAAGTCACCAAATCCACCGGTTACTGCAGTATTACCTGGAGCAGTAAGCGTAGAGAAGGATGTTTGCAATGATTCGTTTACACCGATATTCTCACCATTGGTAGCAAAACGCACCTGGAATAATGTTTCTCCATGCGTATCTACTCTCCATTGGTTTACATAGTTAGTAGTAGTGGTCATTTTTGAACCAGCAATGCTATGCAAGAGTCGGCCCAACGTTTTGCTTCACCATAATTCTTACGATAGAGGTTAACTCTTGCCAATAAAGCCTGTGCTGCAAGCTTGTTAGCAAGATTCACACTGGCACTCGACAATAGTTTACCCTGAGCTGTTGTGAAATCGGCAACAACCTGAGCGTATACATCATCTTGTGCAGCACGGGCAGGACGGAATGTAAGAGCTGAATCAACAGAGGAAATACCTCTCAAAATGATGGGAACACCACCTCTGTCCTGTGCTGAAACAACAGCTCCTGGCACATAAGAATAAACACGGGCCAGATCGAACAGATACAAAGCACGAAGGAAATACAATTGACCTTCCCAACGATCTCTTTCCACTGTAGTAATGGCTGGAGAAAGTAGGTGTCTGAAGTGCTTCCAATGTAAGGTTGATCTGGTTGATAGCTGCATAGCTATTTGTCCAAATAGTTCCTGTAAAGTGAGCACCGAAGTTGTTATTTGCTTCTGGTAATAAACGACCAGATTTATTGGTAGCAAATCCGTTGTCGGCTAATGCTTCCGGATGTGTAATCATATCACGACCATACTGACGGGCGTTTTTCAAACGGGCGTATACAGAAGTGATAACGGCTTCAACAGCTTCCCTGGAACTTAAGGCTCCATCAGCTGAAATGGATTGGCGGGGATCAATCTCCAATTGCTTCTTACAAGAAGAAAAAAGCAATGCCAGCATTCCCAGTACCAAGCCACTTTTCTTAATATATTTCATCATAAAAATTTCTATTTACTTATTAAACATTAAAACCCTAATTGAACACCAACAGTGATATTCTTGCTCTGAGGTACGATACCGGTTGCAGTTCCACAAACTCGATGTCGTAGCTGAACCAATCACTTATAGTGTACAGGTTAGTACCCTGAACATAAAAACGGGCACTGTTAATCTTTAACTTATTGGTAAGACTGCTGCTCAGGTCATAAGAGAAAGTAAGATTCTTCAAACGGATATAATCCGCCTTGAACCACATCCTGTTACCTGATTGGGCACCTGAAGACTTATTCTCTGTACCGTTGATATTAAATCTTGGTATTGAAGTAACCTGACCAGGAGTTGTCCAACGATTATCATATACATATTGCAATGCATTGATACGGGCAATATTCTCATACGGAAGTTAACCTGTCCGTCAGTTGCATAACGGCCATACTCATACTGGAAGAAGATATCCAGGTTGAATCCTTTATAAGTAAATGTGTTTCTCAAACCACCCTGGAATTTTGGCAAAGCAGTAGGTCCTAACACCACCCTGTCACGGGCTTGTACCTGGTAAGCAAGGTTACCAAGGGTATCATACCACATTGGGCGACCAGTAGCTGCGTTTACACCAGCAAATTTCTGAGTGAAGAGTACGCCAACTGGTTGACCCACCTGGATACTGTTATTGCTTGGTAATATTTTAAGACCACCATACAACTCCAATACTTTGGCTTCGTTGTAACCCATTACAAAGTTTACATTCCAACCCAATTGGTTTTCTGTGCGTGCTTTGAAGATATCAGCACCTAAAGTAACTTCTACACCCTTGTTCTGGTTTCTACCGATATTAGTTGTGATACCTGTAAATCCAGTAGTTGATTGAAGAGGTTGAGTAAAAAGCAGGTCATTGGTTCTTTTATCGTACCATTCAACCGAACCGGTGATTCTGTTATTGAAGAGACCGAAGTCGATACCGAAGTTGAGCAATTTGGTAGACTCCCATTTCAATTTAGGGTAGCTAACTGAGTGAATCCGATAGCACCGCTACCATTATACACACCAGCACCACCATACAAACCTAAACCATCGAAGTTTCCGATCTGGTCGTTACCAGTAGTACCATAGCTAGCTCTCAAACGGAGTTGGTTAACTACATTGGAATTTGAAAGGAATTTTTCCTGATCCATATTCCAGGCCACTTTCACACCACCGAATTTACCATAACGGAAATCTTCAGCAAAACGGGAAGAACCATCATAACGGCCAACTAAGCCGAGAACATAACGTCCTTTATAGCTGAGGTTAACGCTGCTGAATACACCATTACGACGGAAACCTGTGAAAAATTCACCTACACCCAATGGGTTAGCTGCGTTATTCAAATAAGTGAACTGATAGGTAGGAAAACCATCTCCAGAAGCAGAAAGACTTTCTCGATTTTTCTCTGCGGTATTCAAATCCTACCAAACCATCGAGGATGATATCTTCCCCGAAGATATGGTTAAAATTAAGTGTACCATAAGTATTGATATTGGTATTCCATGTGCTTTGTGACTGAGTCAAACCTTTACGCACAAACGCATCAGGAGTACGTGCATCACGCACTAAACGACCTTGTACCAAACGATAGTCCAAACCGGCAAATGCCCTGAAGGTTAACCAGTTTGTAATTCTATGGTCTGCATTGATATTTCCGATCAATTGGTTGGTACGGTTATAACCGCTATTCCAATCATTTACTGCAATGATGTTTTGGTTAAGGGTACCAGCCAAGTTAGCAGGTGAACCACCTGGTACACCATAATAGGTGCCATCAACGTGGTGATAGGGTTGGTTGGAATAATACCAGAGGCAGAAAATGCAGGGCTACCAAGGAAAGATCCGTCAGTTGCGAATGGCAGGCTCTGGTTTACAGAACTCACACTAAGTGAAGCTCCGATATTCAGACGGTCTGTAGCCTTATTAGTGATGTCGGCTTTCAATGCATAACGCTTGAAGTCGGCCTTTGTAATAAGTGCTATGAAGTAGACAACCTGAAAGTTGACTTTTCATTACCACCACTTGCACTCAGTTCATAGTTTCTGATAGAAGCTGTACGGAAAGCAGCATCCTGTCAATCGTAGGTTTGAAGTCCAGCAATGGCAGAGTCTGCACCTTTATCTGTTAATGAAGCTGCACCTGGAACACGAAGTTCTCCCAATACAGCTCTTTTTATTGCCAGGGCATTAGCAGGCAGGTTATTGAAAGAACCATATCCTTCAGCACGAACCTGATAAAATTCTTGTGCATTCAATACATCCAGCTTTTGAAGCGGAGAAGTTTGACCAAAATAAACATTCGCTGTAAACTTGGTTTTACCAGACTTACCTTTCTTAGTAGTGATGATCACAACACCGTTTGCCGCATTTGATCCATAGATAGATGCAGAGGCATCTTTCAGGATATCGATTGATTCAATATCATCTGGATTAAGGAAAGAGAGTGGGTTTGATTGAGTAAAGCTGGCGTCGTTACGCGTATTCAGCTGAACTCCATCAACAATGTAAAGAGGATCATTACCTGCCTGGATTGAACCAGCACCACGAATCCTAACGTTTACAGCACCACCTGGAATACCGTTATTGGCTTGTACCAATACACCGGCAGCTTTACCCTGAAGGGCCTTATCGAGTGATACGTTTGGAAGGTTGGCGATCTGAGAAGCCTTAACAGTAGAAATAGCTCCAGCTTCGTCTCTTTTCTTCCTTATTTGGTATCCTACAACAACTACTTCAGATAAATTCTTATCATCAGTTTTCAATGAAACATTGATGATAGACTTGTTGTCGATAGAAACCTCTTGAGGAACCTGTCCTACTGAAGAAATAACCAGCGTACGTGCTGTACCTGGAACTGAAATAATAAATGAACCATCATTTTTTGTAGTAGTACCCACTGTGGTACTTAATCTGAACAGAAGCATTGGGAATTGGCGCCCCGGATGCATCTGTTACTTTACCGGTGATGGTCCGGTTTTGGGAGAGCAATTGCCCGGAAAGCAACAGCACGCCCAGCAAGAGCATTAAGATTTTTCTCATTTGCAACAGTTTTTGTTTGAATAAAACGAAATGGGCCATCAAAAGTTTAATGGCCAATATATAAGGACAGCGAAATTATTAATGCGGCTGCATAAAAATTCATTCAGAAAGAAAATTGGGCTCTATTTTAGGTTCATGACACTAAAATGACAATAGAATAGGCTGATTATGGACGATAATTTTATACAACTTTAGTAATCAGTCATATATAAATTAAATCTAATTATTCTGACTTTTACTATTTCGGGAATTTTTTACCAGTCTAAGTAAAAGAGCGGGTAAAAAAACAAGGTTGGTGAGGGTTGCCATCACAAGGGTAAGGGAAGTATGCCACCCAAGAGCCTTTGTTCCGCCAAAGCCACTGAAACAGAATATCACAAAACCGGCTATCAATACCAGGGAGGTATAGATAATACTTATTCCGGTTTTATGGATAGTGTCAATCACTACTTCAGTTGGCGTCTTTACACTCCTGGCCAGTTCCTGTTTATAGTTTACAAGGAAACGAATGGTAATGTCAATCGCAATTCCTAATGCAACAGAGAATACTAATACGGTGGAAGGCTTAAGCGGTACGCCAGTCCAACCCATAACCCCTGCTGTAATCAATAATGGTATTACGTTGGGCACCAAAGAAGCAATTAAAATCTTGAACGATTTGAACAGGTACAACATACAGGCAGCTATCAACAAAAAAGCCCATACAATACTTTCCTTTAGTCCATTGATGATGAATGCACTTCCTTCCAGGAATGTTACACTGGTTCCTGTAAATGTCACTTTATACTGTGCAGAATCGAAAAGTTGGTTACTTCTTTTTTCTATGTTACTGATCAGTTCAGGAAGCCTTTTACTTCCAACATCAGCCATATTTACACTGATTCTTGTAAGCTGTTTGGTACTATCCATGAAAGAAAGTATCAGCTTATTGAAGTTATTTGCTTTGACCGGTATCGCTTGATTTCCCATTTAAATATTGGGCAAGAAATGCAATATCCAATGTATTCGGCAATCCATAATTGGCACTATCTCCATCCCAATAAGCCTGACGCGCAAATTTCATTCCTTCAACTATAGATAATGGTCTTGCCATTTCTGGCTGCGCAGTAATATATTGTGAAAGGGAGTCGATCCTCTCAAAAGTCTGTAACATATTCTTCCGAAGTCCATTCTTCTGTTTTGTATCTACCAAAATCTCCAATGGCATAACGCCCTTGAAATTTTTCTCGAAGAACTTCAGATCCGTAAAAATCTTATCTGTTTGTGGAAGATCATCAACAATGAAACCTTCAGATTTAAGCCGGAAGGTTCCTGCAATAGAAGCCGCTACTAATACCAAAGTAATTGTATAAATCAATTTTTGGTGATGCAGGCTCCATAACTCCAGCTTATCAAGAAAAGAAAGCAACAGTTTATTGTCGAGGTAACGGGTATGCTTAGGTTTTGGCTCTTTTAGCCAACTCAACGTAATCGGAATTACGATAATTGAAATGAAGAACAAGGCCATTATGTTGAATCCGGCTACTATTCCGAACTCCTTCAATATGGCACTACGGGTAAGGGCAAAAACAGACCTGCCATGGACTCCCTTACCGATTGCATTCCACTGGCAATTGACCAGCTAGACGGTTCTGTTTGGGCCGGATCCTTTGGAGGAGGCTTATTTAATATAACTACTACAGGTACACTAAAAATTTTCAAGCAAAACAGCCCGCTTCAGCCGGCAATCGGCTTTCCTACGCAATATCGAGTGTCGGGACTCGCCTTTGATGCCTCCAACAATCTCTGGATCAGTAATCATGGGGCTGCAAAAAACCTTCATGTAAAAAAAGCTGATGGCAACTGGCTCTCTTTTTCTGCCCCCTATCCTATTGCAGGAAATGAACTGGCACAAGTTATTATTGACGATCAGCAACAAAAATGGATTATCGCCGCTGGCGACCAGGGGCTACTTTGCTTTAATCATGGAAGCTCTCTTGAGAACAGCTCAGACGATAGGTGGAAATGGCTTCGCACTGGAAAAGCAAATGGCAATTTGCCCGACAACGGGGTGCTTTGTATAGCCAAAGATAAAAATGGATTTATTTGGGTCGGAACAAAAAAAGGTATCGGTATCTTTCAATGTGCACAGGAAATGTTCACTAGTCAGGGTTGTGATGCCTTATTACCTATTGTTCAGCAAGATAATTTTGCAGGCTACTTATTCCGTGATGAAGAAGTGCAATGCATTACAGTTGATGGAGCCGATCGGAAATGGATAGGCACACAGAATGGAGTGTGGTTAATAAGTGCTGATGCTGAAAAAACCATTTATCGCTTTACAACTGATAACAGTCCATTACCCGATAATGATATCAAACAAATTGGAATTGACGAAAAGACAGGTGAGGTATTCATTTCAACAGCTAAAGGGATGGTATCTTTCAGAAGTACAGCTACAGAAGGCTCAAATTCATATTCCGATGTATTGGTATTCCCTAACCCTGTTCCACCCGATTTTACGGGTAGTATTGCCATAAGAGGCTTAGCCAATAATTCCATAGTAAAAATCACAGAGCTGGATGGAAGATTAGTTTATGAAACAAGGGCCTTGGGAGGACAAGCCATTTGGAACGGGAAAAATTATAAAGGCCAGAAAATATCAACAGGCGTATATCTTGTAATAAGCGTTGATGATTCTCACAAAGAGAAGATGGTTTCAAAAATCGTTTTTATAGGCAAGCAATAATGAGCGGTACTGTTTTACATACAACCAAGGGAATTATACTCCGCGCTGTAAAGTATGGTGAAACCAGTCTTATCCTGACTGTGTACACTTCTTTATTCGGCACACAGTCATACCTGATAAACGGCATTCGCTCAAGCTCCAAAAACGGAAATAACAAAGCGGCCTTCTTTCAACCAGCATCTCTTCTTGAATTGGTGGTTTACCACAATGAATTCAAGAATCTGCAACGAATAAAGGAGTACAGATGGAGTCATCTTTATCAGCATCTTTTTTTTGATGTCAAAAAAAACTGTGTAGCATTATTCATGATAGAATTGCTTCAAAAAACATTGAAGCAACCCGATCCGCATCCGGAACTATTTGAATTTATTGAAGATGCTTTTATTCATCTTGATGAAGCAAACGATACGATAGTTGCCAATTTCCCATTATTCTTCGCCACCCAACTTATGGGATTCTTTGGTTTCCGCATTAGTGATGATCATGATAACTCCTTTACCATTTTCGACCTGGCTGAAGGGGCTTTCGTAAAGGAACCTCCTGCTCATTCTCATTATATTAATGAAGCTGGCAGTATCCTTCTCTCCCATTTATTAAAAGTGATGCATCCTTCCGAATTGGTAGAGCTGAACATGAATGTCGAAAAAAGAAGAACCCTGCTGCAAGCCTTACAAGTGTTCTATACCCTACATATACCCGAATTCGGAACGATGAGGACATTACCGGTATTGCAGGAGGTGTTGGGGTAGCGGAGTTGTACGTGTTAAGTTATACGTTCTAAGTAGTAAGTTTTAAGTATTGAGAAGAGTTATAAGTAATAAGTTTTAGGCTGAAAGTATGTTCTCGATACGATACGAGTTTTGAGCTTCGGTGTATGGATTTGTTTAGAATCCCCTTTATTTTATAAATCTGCTTCCCGCTTTTCCGTTTTCCCGGCAACACCATTTGTATTTTTTAATTTTCACCACATAGATGCGTAGGTGCAGAGGCCGCAGAGCTTATATTCTCTTTTTCTCCTTTGACCTCTTAGCCTTATATTTGTATTCGTCGCGAAGCGACCCTTTGTCCCTTAAAACAAAAGGAAAGCTAACAATACAAACAATCATTCTTTGCGTCTTTGCGTGAAAAGCACCTTAAATCGAGAACTCTAAACCAACCTTCGAACAACAGTATTCTCTCCCAACCCTTCACCTTCTAATAACAATACCCCCGGTTGCTTGCCAACCTCAAAACTTCCTAATATCTCATCCAATTGCAAAGCTTTTGCGCCATTAAGTGTGGCCCATTGTAGTAATTGAGAAATCGGAATATGAGGAAATGAGGAATGCAAAGTCTTCAATTCTTCCAAGATGCTTAATTGATGATTAGAAGCTAAACTATCTGTACCTACTACAATAGTTATTCCTGAATTCATCAACATATCAACATCAGGAAGTCCATTACCGATATAATTGTTGGCATTTGGACATAGGCAGAAATAACAATCTGATATCTTAAGGGCACTCATCCTGATAGCCTCTAGATCGCTGGCTGTGGTATTTACATTATGAACTAACAACAAGCTTTGGTTGTTTCGGAAATGCGGCAATACCGATTGCAAACTACTTGGGTGAGGGGCTGTGAAAAAAGACAGATCGATTTTTAATTGGTTGTATAATGAAATAAGATCTCCTTTCTTTTCCTCGAAAAAAAGGACTTCATCTTTCGATTCCTGATTGTGCATTGTCAGCAACTGGTTGCCTGGAAAATTGGTGATCTTTTCAAACAAATCGGGAGAAACCGAATAGGGTGCATGAGGAACCAATGACACACTTGAAACTGGAATTCCATAATTCGGCGCAAATTTATTGAATACCTCAACAGATTGGTTGAAACGATCCTTAGCAGTTGCAGGTACAAAACCTGTACACTCTACAAAATTGTGATAATAAAGAAGCCCTTGTTGTTTTTGGTGCAAGCTAAGTGCTGTATTGCAAATATCTCCAACAGCTACTATCCCATTATTCAGCATAGCTGTTTCCGCCTCTTCAATTGCAGCCAGAATTTCCTGCTCTGGTCGCTGCCGTTCTTTCATAACTGCCATTATGAATGCTGTCATACCTGTTTTTTCAGGTATTACTCCTTTCATATGACTTAATTCAATATGGCAGTGAGCATTTATAAAGCCGGGGCATAATGTACCCTGCAAAGATTCTACGTCATCACCTGCTTCGGAAAATGGGACAATGCCCTCAACAACCCCTTCTTCCCCAAGAACCAAAACCATATCACCGGGCAGGAAATCTGACCCTGTAAATAATTGCGAAGCATGTAACTTTCGATAACTCATATAAATTGGAAAGAATTAACTTTGCCGTCCTTAAAGGAAGCCTGTAACTGGCAAATAAAGCCAGAAACATAAAGGTAGGCAGTACCGGCTTGTGACACAACAAATACCGACAACTGCCACAATAAAGGGTTCCCAAATAAACAGAAGATGCTAGATAAATTAGAAGCGATAAAAGCCCGTTTTGATGACCTGGGAGTGGCGTTGACAAATCCTGAGATTGTCAGCGACAATAAGAAGTTTAGTGCCCTGAGTAAAGAATACCGGAGTCTGGAAAAGATTGTAATAAAGTTCGAAGCTTATAAAACAACCTTAGCCGATCTTGAAACCTATAGGGAAGCATTAAATGGAGATGACGCCGAGTGGAGAGATCTTGCCAAGGAAGAATTACCATCTTTAGAACAGAAAAAAGAAATATTGGAAGCAGAGATCAGGAAGCTTCTGATTCCCAAAGATCCACAGGACGATAAGAATGCCATCATAGAAATTCGTGCTGGTACCGGTGGCGATGAGGCTAGCCTTTTTGCCGGCAATCTCCTGAATATGTACATCCGCTATTGTGCCAATAAAGGCTGGAAAACAGCCATTTTAAGTGAAAGCGAAGGAACAGTTGGAGGCTATAAGGAAGTACAATTAGAAGTTATAGGTGATGAAGTGTATGGTACTTTGAAATTTGAAAGCGGTGTACATCGTGTTCAAAGGGTTCCGGATACTGAAGCCAGTGGAAGAGTACATACTTCGGCAGCCACAGTTGCTGTTATGCCTGAGGCTGAGGAAGTGGACTTCGAACTCAAGGAAAGTGATGTGAAAATGGAAACTTCCCGAAGCGGTGGAGCAGGTGGACAAAACGTAAACAAGGTGGAAACAAAAGTGATGCTTACCCACCTTCCAACCGGTACCGTTATTATTTGCCAAACAGAAAGAACACAGCTTGGTAACAGGGAAAAAGCTATGCAGATGATGCGGACCAAACTTTACGAAGAACAAGTAAGAAAACAGGAAGAAGAAATTTCCCGCCAGCGAAAAAGCTTAGTAAGCACAGGCGACCGTAGTGCTAAAATCAGGACTTATAATTATCCTCAGGGAAGGGTGACAGATCATCGTATCGGGCTTACCGTTTACAACCTCGCCGAAGTGATGAACGGAACCATCCAGGAGTTTATAGATGCCTTGCAATTCGCAGAAAACGCTGAGAAATTATCAAAACAGCAATAAGCTTATTCACATTATATAGTAAGGCCGGCTTTTTGCCGGCTTTTTAATGACCCATATTTAATATTGGGCCATGCAACCGAATGACTTAAAAAACTAACTTAGTCTTATAACAAAAATTAATTGTCATGTTAGAAAACCTTATCAATCTTGTTAAAGAGCAAGCGGGTGACGCCATCGTAAACAATCCCGCTATTCCAAACGAAAATAACGAAGCTGCTATTCAATCGGCAGGAGAATCAATTGCCGGTGGATTACAAAATATCATCAGCAGTGGCGGTTTAAAAGATGTATTGAAAATGTTTGGAGGTCAGGGGTCAGACGTTAGTTCAAGTCCAGTAGCCCAACAACTTTCAGGCAATGTAATAACCGACTTGATGAGTAAGTTCAATCTCGACCAGGGAGCAGCCAGTAATATTGCGAGCAGCCTGGTACCAAATGTACTCAGCAATCTTGTAGATAAGACCAACAACCCTTCCGATAGCAGTTTTGATATCCAGGGCATATTCAACAGTTTGAGTGGTGGAAAAACCGGCGGAATGGATATTCAGGGTCTTTTAGGAAAAGTAACTTCAGGTGGCCTGGATAAGGATGGTGATGGAGATACTGACCTTCAGGATGTAATGTCTATGTTTGGAGGCGGAGGAAAAGGCAACGGAATTATGGATACTGTAAAGGGACTATTTGGAAGTTAACAATCAAAGATTATTTTTATAGCGGCTGCCATAAAGCAGCCGCTTTTTTTTATTAATACCATTTTTATGACACGGTCAATCTTACTTGTTGCATTGTTAGCGGGAATATCGGGTTTCACACCAATTGTTGATTGGTTCCTATATCAGTCTAAAGATGGCAATTACACTATCAAAATGCCAACAGAGCCACAAGTACAGTCACAAAAGGTAAATACCGCTATTGGAGAAATAACAATGTTCATGGCAATGGTGGAAGCTGATGATAATGATGACAACTTACTATATATGTCTGCCTATAGCGAATATCCGGCTGATAAGATTTCATCATCATTGGACAAGGAGGGGCAGGATCGATTTTTTAAGGGTGCCGCAGAAGGGGCAGCAAAAAATATGAATGGAAAAGTTAGAACGATCAAGGAAAGCAGCTACAAAGGATTCCCTGCAAGGGTGATTTATACAGATATATCGTTGGGTGGCCAGGATTTTATTGCACAGCAAAAACTGATATTAGTAAATAACAAGTTTTATATGCTGCAAACTTTTACCAAGCCCCAAAAAGAGGATAATGATAACAGTAAGAAATTTTTTGATTCTTTTGGGCTACCTGAAATCAGTTCAAATTAAATATTTCTACTTATTGAATCTGCTGTTTTCATTGACGGGCTGCAGTATGTTGAGCAAATGTTAATCTATTGAAAATAAGGGCAAACCGGCGATCAATTAGATGATTAGGTTGTTACTTTGTATAAATATATAAGACGTAGTTCTTTACAATATTTTTTAGCTCTTTAAACCTTCTTTAACGAAAACCATCACACTAACGGCACAGGTTTTGCGTTATAGGTTATATAGGTTCTTACACAAAATATTACTTAAAGCAGTCAATTTTCTCATAAGCAGTTAGTTTTGGTTACGGCCCCTGTTTCCACAGGGGCCATTCTTTTTTTATAACTTACTGTTTTTCAAATCACAATAATACTCCCGTCTTTTTTCCAGAAAGTAAAAGTAGAAAGGCTACAGCTACAGACCCTGCCAAATCGGCCCAAATGTCTCCAATGTCGAAACTTCGGTTCGGTATGTAATTTCTTTGAACGAATTCCATGATTACGCCTATTGCTATGCTTATCAACGTAATAATGAAAAGCGAGCGAAGCCAGCTTTTTTCGCTCTTTTTCCTATTCCAGGAAAAAATGGCCCAAAACAGGACAAATCCACCGAATAAAATGACATGTGCCACTTTATCAAAATTTTTTATTCCAAATAATCCACTGCCAGGAATGATAGCGCCTGGCAGTACAAGTAATGCCAGAATAATAAATGTCCATAATAACGGGAAATACCAATTTCTACAAAGCCTCTGAACAAGTTTGATCATAAGGCTGGCAAGATAGGAATAATATGAAATGAAGGATGTCAGGAAACCTTTCCTATTACATAAAGATGGTCCAAATCTGGTTTAAGGCTTCCACCAGTATTCTCAAGAGTAACGGCAAAAGCTTCCGCCCTTGGAATATTTTTCATTTTAACTACAGGAAGTCCTGCCGACAAATCAACCATACCGGCATCCACAGGCAATCCATCAACTATTGCCCAAAGCTGGTATTGTTTACCGGTAGATGGTTGAGGCATATTATTTAAAAGAAGAAAGACATCTTTTGTGCGGGTATCCCAATAAATTGTTGCCATACTATTAGGATCAGGACTAGTAGCTACTCCTTTAGCTGCCATTTTTATAATAGCCATTCCAGGGTCTTTCAGGTGCTGCATAGCAGTAGCATATTCATCGAGGCGGACTTGCTTTGAAGCATCGCTTTTTACAATCTCTGCATTTTGCACAAGCAGGGCATCATATTTATCGCTATAGGTCTTATACTGTCTGAAATAATAATAGTTAAGGGCTACACTCACCAGTAAAAGTGTTACAGATGCGGCCGCCAGATAAGTGGTTCGTTTACTTCCTGAAACTGCTGTTGGAAGTGTTTTAACCGGGGCTTTGGTTTGTACTTTACCTGAAATCTTCCTTGTTGGTTGTTTTTCATTTTCCAATGTATCCAACACTTGTTTCCGAAGGTCTGGAGGCGGGGGAACGGCACTTTGCAGCGCTTTTTGCTCTAACGACAATTCAAAAGCATCACGAGCCAGGCGTACTTCCTCGTTTTCATCGCACATCTTTTCAAAAGCTATTCGTTCCTCTTCTGTTGCCAGTCCGAGTACATAACTTTCAATAATGCCACTTGATATGTATTCCTGAGTCGTCACTTAATAATGGTTCTTAATTGCGTTAATGCTGCACGAATCCTTGTTTTTACTGTTCCAAGGGGAATGCCTTCAATTTCTGCTATTTCCTCTTGTGTATACCCTTTAAAATAGGCCAATTCTATCAAAACCCTTTGGTCAGTTTTTAGTTGCTCCAGTAATTTCCGGATACCTATATGGTCTGTATCTGGCAGGCTGGAACCCGCCTTTAACATATCTACGTTATCCGGTATGGACTGGTTCTTTTTACTGTTCTGAAAACTTTTTGAACGCAACACATCTATAGAGGCATTGCGGGCAATATTCAGCATCCAGGTATATAATCTTCCACGGCTGGATTCATAGGAATCGATTTTTCGCCAAATATTGATAAACACTTCCTGCAAAATATCGCTGCCTAGTTCAGCATCTTCCACAATCTGCAATATACCACTATACAAAGCTCCTGAATAATGATCGTACAAGTAAGTAAATGCATTGCTGTCCCTGCTCTTAAGCAGGGAAACAAGTTCCTTCTCAGTATATGTACTATTGTTACCCAAGTGTTTATCCCAAAGCTATAGCCCTAAAAAAAAGAGTGGTGTTAACCACTCTTCTATATACGTTTCAACTGCTGTTTTAGTTTTATTAGCCAACCAATTGTTTATAAGCGGCAGCGTCGAGTAAGGCTGCAACATCAGCAGGGTTATTAACAGTCATCTTAATCATCCAGCCATCACCATATGGATCGGTATTCACCAATTCAGGCGCTCCGGCCAAAGCAGGGTTTACTTCAGTAATGGTACCCGCAATTGGCAGAAAAAGGTCAGAAACGGTTTTTACAGCCTCAACTGTTCCGAAAATGGCATTCTCAGCAAGCGATTTACCAACAGATTCTATTTCCACATATACGATATCGCCTAATTCGCCCTGAGCAAAATTGGTGATACCAACGGTAGCAACATTTCCTTCCAGTTTAATCCATTCATGATCTTTGGTGTAGCGGAGATTATCGGGATAACTCATAAAAAATTATTTGAGGTGCAAAGATTATGAAAAAAACTGGGATTTATTTTTGATTTATGGGATTAGCTGGGATGGGAACAATGCCGGGAAAACGGTAAAACGGGAAGGGGGTTTTTCTTGCTACTTGTCCCGACCGTTTCGGGAAAGGCGCAAAGGGTCGCTTCGCGACTAATGCAAATACATTTTACCGCAGAGACGCGGAGACGCAGTTTTTTGAGTACAATTCATTCTTGATCTTGAACCACTAAGGCACAAAAAGCACGAAGTTCCACGAAGGGATTCCTTACTGTACGTAACAAATTTTGATCTAACAAATTCAGGCTCTCTTTGTGTTCCTTCGTGCTCTTTGTGCCTTAGTGGTTAGAAAACAAACATAGGAGACGCGGAGACGCAGAGAATACAGAGGAATTCAATGCCTGCGTCTCCGCGTCTCTGCGGTGAAAAACTCTAAATATTAATTTCGTCTCTTTACCAACTTCATTCTCTCAATCCTCACATCCACCAGTGGGCGGTCGCGATCATTTCCTTTGCTGGTTGGAGTGGCGGCAATACTGTCTATAACATTCATGCCTTTTACCACCTCTCCGAAAATGGTATAGTTCTGGTCGAGATGAGGGGCACCTCCTGTTGTTTTATAAACTTCCCTGTGGGCCAGGGGTAATTTTCTTCCCTTCAAACGATAAGTCTCAACTGAATCGAGGCCAATGTCATTATATATTTTCCCCTGAACTATATAAAACTGGCTACCACTACTGGCTTTTTCAGGATTTAAGTTATCGCCCATTCGGGCTGCCGCAAGAACTCCCTTTTTATGAAATAGTGTTGTCCGGAATTCAGCAGGAACCTTATACTCAGGACCACCATTTCCCAATGGCTGGCCCGCTTTTGCGCTTTTAGAATTTGGATCTCCGGCCTGAATCATAAAATGTTCTATCACCCTGTGAAAAAGAATACTATCGTAATAATGTTGCTTTACCAGTTTTATAAAATTGTCCCTATGTAAGGGTGTTGAATCAGACAATCTCACAACTATATCCCCTTTATTCGTTTGAATCAACACATCCTTTCTCCGATCCTTTTTGCGGATAGTGATTTCCTTCTGTGCCTGAGCAGCAAGAAGCAACAGCATACTTATAACCAGCAAGAACCCTTTTCTCATTTGCTGAACTTTTTAAAAATCATGGGTAGTGAAATAAAGCAGTATATGGTCTTTCAGGAAATTCTCCTGTTCAATAGCATTCATGTCTGGCAAAGGTTTCAGCTGCTTGAAATGCGGCCAATTGTCAACATCATACCCTTCTATTTCATAGAATCCGCTTTGCATGAAAAGGGAACAAACAGCCACATGCATCAGGTCCTGTTTCTGTTCTTTTGTGAATTTCTCGGTAGCGCCCCCGAATTCCTGAATACCTATCAGGAACAATATGGTTTCCATATCTGGTTTCTTACCAAAACGCTCAACCAGTTTGGCTTCCAGCCCCCACCATCTTGTTTGCAGATCATCCTTTATTTGCATGGCGCAAAGATATAGTGCCTCCCAGAAAAGGACGTCATTTGTTTGTAGTAATAATCGAATGAAAAATCAATATCAGCCTTCTTTTTCAACCAAAACAGCAGTACCATAAGCCAATACTTCCGTTACGCCATTCATCACTTCATTAGCATCATATCGCATGGCAACTATGGCATTGGCCCCTCTTTCTGCTGCATGTTGCATCATCTGAACAAAGGCTTCTTCCCTTGCTTTTTCACACAACTCCACATATATGGAAATTCGACCACCGAAAAGAGTTTGAATACCTCCTGCCATATTCCCCAATACACTTCGTGATCGAACGGTGATTCCTCTAACCACCCCTAAATTCTTAACCACTTTATAACCTGCCAGGTCAACATTCGTACTTATCAAGGATGCATCTATCATAGCTTAATTTTTAAACAAAGCTAGGGTATTCACCCGGTTGACCATCTGACCGGCATCCTTTACCTTTGCGGAAAATAAGGTTACCATGTTATTAGTGCCATTTATTCGCCAGAACACGGAATTAGTGAAACAACGCCTGGCTATTAAAAACTTCAAACAGCCCGAATTGGTGGATGAATTGCTTCTTTGGGATGAGAAAAGGAAACAATATCAATTTGAACTGGATGAGATTCAGGCAAAAATAAATGCCGCTTCAAAAGACATTGGTCAACTGATGGCTAAAGGAGAGAAAGAAAAAGCCGAAGCATTGAAAACCGAAGTGGCTTCATTAAAGACACAGTTGAATTCAGAAAAACTATCCGACGTCCGCTTATGGCACAGGCCAGTTACCTGATAAGGAAGGACAGATGTATCATGCTACAGAAGACAATTTCTATCTTATACCAACAGCCGAAGTACCGGTAACCAATATTTACCGTGACACTATTTCAAAAGAAAGTGATTTGCCTATTTTAATGACCGCTTACACACCTTGTTTCAGAAGAGAAGCTGGCAGCTATGGTAAAGATGTAAGAGGACTTAACAGGCTTCATCAGTTCGACAAAGTTGAAATAGTACAATTAGTGCATCCAGATAATAGCTATGATGTATTGGAAACAATGGTTGCTCATGTAGAAAAGCTGGTTCAGTCTTTAGAACTCCCCTATCGTATCCTTAAATTATGTGGAGGCGATATGGGTTTTGCTTCTGCGCAGACTTACGATTTTGAAGTATATAGTGCAGCGCAACAGAAATGGCTTGAAGTCAGCTCTGTAAGTAATTTCGAAAGCTTCCAGGCGAACAGGATGAAAGCTCGCTACAAAGATGCCAAAGGAAAAACACAGTTCGTTCATACATTGAACGGAAGCTCACTGGCATTACCAAGAATTGTAGCTTGTTTGCTGGAAAATCATCAAACAACTGAAGGGATTTCTATACCAGCAGCCTTGCAGCCCTATTTCGGGAAAACAATTATAAAGTGATTCTAATTACATAAATAAAAAAGAGACTCTATAAGGAGTCTCTTTTTTTATTGGATAAATCCAATCAATTATCTGAAACTTGCTCTTGGACCACCAACAGCATAAGTAGCCTGCATACGTGTTTTCTGACCAGCAGAGAACATATACATACAAGCATCATCAGTATAGTCCATATAGTTCATAGTCATTTCAACTGGAGTACCAGTACAAGTACTGCGATGACCTGCAGCAGGACATCCGAAGTTTGATGTGTTATGCAACGGAGTGTCATCTACCAGATCACTTCCGCAGGTAGCATCACCCCAGATATGGCGAAGGTTCAGCCAGTGACCTACTTCATGTGTAGCAGTTCTGCCTTTATTAAATGGTGCAACAACAGTACCAGTTCTACCGAAAGCGTTGTTATCGATAACAACCCCATCAGTTGCAGCTGGTCCTCCTGGGAATTGTGCATACCCAAGAATACCACCACCCATGTTACAAGACCACATGTTCAATTTAGTAGTAGGACTAGTTGGTGCAATACCTTGAGCCGATTTTTTCATGGCATCGTTTGTTGACCAACTTGTTTTGGTAGTGCTTCTTCTTACAACAGCATCCAATACAAAGCGGATTTTTGTATCACCAGCTTTAACAGAACCGTAGGTTGTTGTAGTGTTTACATCTGCATTTGTTGCAGCATAATCTTCATTCAACACATCAATCTGAGATTGAATTTGTGCCAAAGAGATGTTTTCAGCAGCTGTACGATACAGAACGTTTACAACAACTGGTATCAACAATGTACCATCTGTTTGCAATACGTTTGTTTGTGGATTGCTGGCGAATTTGTTTGTGAAAGCTTCAATTTCATCCATCCTTTGTTGCAAGGTTGGATCATCTTTCAATTGTTGTTGTAATACTTCATAAGCTGCACATTGACGAACTGTAGCGGGAACATCTGGAAGTTCTTCTTCCAATTTAGAAAGGGAATTCTCATTTTTCTTACAAGCTGCGAGGATAAGGACAGCCATTAAGGCTACCCCGAGGAGTTTGCGCAATAACATAAGCGATTGAGTTTTGGTGATTGATAAAGTTAACGTCAAGGATATTTTGATTGCTCTTACAAACTTGACTTTCTAAATATAAAATATTTTAACAATGCAACTGTTCACATAAATGAAATATTTTTCAACCGTAAAAACATCAATCGTATTATAGTATTTTCTGCATTTAAACTTTCTACCCAATCACCTTTGAAAATTATATACTATTTGAAACGCCGGATTCTATTATCACATATAAATGGCGAAGAGAGTTAAGAGACTCGCTTATTTGATGAATATAATAGGAAGCACTTATAATTATATTGAGTTGCGTGGGAGTAGGCTTCGTATATAATGTTTGAGGTCCAAAATAAGTATGTTGAAAGACACTGTCTATTTCCTCCGGTCGAAGCTCTCACTCCGCTAAGGTGCGTGTCTTCACGCACCTTCACGATTAATACCCTTTTGTTTATAATTATTAAGTCTCCTGGATATAGAGGTGCGTGGAGACACGCACCTCAGCGTGGGGTTTGAGGTCCGATATAAATATGTCGAAGGTCACTGTCTTTTTCCTCCGGTCGAAGCTCTCACTCCGCTAAGGTGCGTGTCTTCACGCACCTTCATCTCCCCTATTCAAAGCGCATCTCGTATGTGGTGAAGAAATCCAAATTCATCAATACCACTTTCGTAATATCTAGCAGAAGAGTACTTATATTGTAAATAATGTTCGCATAAGTTCCACTTTTTTGAAACAGGATTCATATGCATATAATTAAGCTTTTGAAACGCCGTTTCAATTTTTTCCAATTCAAACGCATAAGGATCTCTTTGCCAGAATGTTTAAATTGGTATGCCGTAGGTCACTGTCTATTTCCTTCGGTCGAAGCTCTCACTCCGCTAAGGAGCGTGTCTTCACGCACCTCAGTGGACGAGGGGGACTCTTCAATATTTTAAAAAACGACCTTTTTTAACCTATTATTACAGCGCCTATTTATAATCAGCTATTAAACTTTTCGTTTTCCAACTAGTCCAAATCAAAATATTCCCGAATGGCAGTGAGCAATCAACTTCGTAACCAGCACCTTTTATGGAGAGCTGGATTCGGTCCTATGGCTGAAGATTTTTCAGAAATCAGTTCAGCATCGTCTTCTTCCTATGTAAAAGCTCTGTTTAAAGCTTCTGCTAAAGCCCCTGAATATATAGATGTGGCCGATTCGGCCCTTAAAGGGTTAGTGATGGGGATTGACGAAGTGGGTAACCAGCAAAAAAGACAATTGTCTGATGAGCAGAAGAAACAACTCAGAGAACAATCCAGAGAAAACATAAAAAGTCTGAATATCACCTGGCTGAATGAAATGATCAATAGTAACCAGCAATTGAGGGAAAAGATGTCCCTTTTCTGGCATGGTCATTTCGCCAGCCGAAACCTGAATATTCTTTACCAGCAACAATTATTAGATATTATCAGGAAAAATGCACTTGGTAATTTTGGCGACTTGCTTACTGCTGTAAGTAAAAGCGCTGCAATGATCAACTTTCTCAATAATAACCAGAATAAGAAAGATCATCCTAATGAGAATTTTGCCCGTGAAGTGATGGAGTTATTTACGATGGGGCGTGGAAATTATACTGAAAACGATATCAAGGAAGCAGCCCGTGCCTTTACCGGATGGGGAGCCACATTAGCAGGAGATTTCGCCTTTCGTCCATTTCAACATGATAAAGGTTCGAAAACAGTATTGGGCAAAACCGGCAACTTCACAGGAAGATATTCTTAGCCTTTTATTATCCCAACAACAAACAGCCCGCTTCATAACAAAAAAAATCTACCGCTATTTCGTTAATGAGGAAGTGGACGAAGCCAGAGTGGATGAACTTTCAAAAAAATTCTACCAAAGCAATTATAATATCAGTGAGCTGATGGTTTCTATCTTCAGTTCAGATTGGTTTTATGATGCAAAAAATATTGGAAATAAAATTAAGTCCCCGATAGAATTATTAGCCGGCATGCAAAGGGTTTTGCCAATGGAATGGAAAAAAACCTGGACCGTTACTATTATTACAAAGACTACTGGGACAGATTTTATTCTATCCTCCAAATGTAGCCGGTTGGCCCGGCGGGAAAAACTGGATTGATAGTTCCTCCCTTATGCTTCGAATGAGAATTCCGCAGTTGATATATGGTACAGATGAGCTTACCATGAAACCAAAAGATGATGATGACCAGATGATGGAAGGAAAAACAACCCGAATAAAGCCATGGGGAAATTGGGTAACCAATTAACAGCATCTGAAGTAAAGTGGGACCTGTTTATAAAGCAGTTTGAAAAAGTACCAAGAGAAAAATTACTTAGTACTCTAAGTGGCAGATTGCTCCAAACAGGTACAGGGTTTCCTGAATCAACATTATTGTCACATGCAGATACCTCCAGCAGGGAATCGTTTATAATGACGGTTACTACTCATTTAATGAGTGCCCCTGAATATCAGTTATGCTAAAATTATTTCATCGCTGTACATTGAAATACAATTACAGAGGTGCTTAAAAAGTTGTTTATGCTTATAAAAAGAAGAACCTTCATTCAAACAGGATCATTAGCAACGGCATCATTACTATTGCCAGAATTCCTGAAGGCTTTTGAACGACCTGCTCTTGTACCTCCAGGCAATAAGGTGTTGGTAGTGCTGCAACTAAGCGGTGGGAATGATGGCCTTAATACTGTAATACCCGTTCGTAATGATATTTATTACAAATCCCGACCAAAACTGGGTATACAAAAAGATAAAGCGTTATCAATAAATGATGAAACTGGGCTGCACCCTTCGCTTATTGCTTTTAAGGATTTGTATGATGATGGACATCTTGGCATCCTTAATGGCGTTGGTTATCCCAATCCAGACCGTTCACATTTCAGAAGTATGGATATCTGGCAAAGCGCCAGTAACAGCAACGAATATGTTTATACAGGATGGTTAGGGCGCTATCTCGATGCTCAATGTGCCGGCTGTGACAAACCAACCCAGGCTTTGGAAATAGATGATGTATTGAGCATGGCATTAAAAGGAGATAATGTAAAGGGATTGGCTATGAAAGATCCCCGCCGCCTTTTCAATACTGCCAATGAAAAGTATTTCAGAGATATTGCATCACAGCACCCCGACCACAAACCAGTCGGAGAAGCCTGTAGATTATCTATACAAAACAATGGCCGAAACCTTAAGTAGTGCCGATTATATTTTCAAACAAAGCAAGCTTCATCCCAGTACTGCCAGTTATCCATCTACAGAACTAGGAAGAAATTTCCAGACCATCTCTTCCTTGATTTTATCAGATATCAATACCAAAGTATATTATGTGTCTTTAGGAAGTTTTGATACCCATGTGGCACAGGAAGGGCAGCAGAAAAGGTTATTCACAGAAATGAATGATGCCATAAGTGCCTTTGTAAAAGATCTGAAAGCCAATAACCGGTTCGATGATGTATTAATAACCACATTCTCAGAATTCGGAAGAAGAGTTTCACAAAATGCAAGTGGTGGTACTGATCACGGCACCGCAAATAATATGTTCTTCATCGGTGGTGGATTGAAACAAAAAGGGATGCTGAATGCAAATCCCGACTTAACCAATCTTGAAGAAGGCGATCTGAAATTCCAGGTAGATTTCAAGAATGTGTATGCTACACTTTTGAAAAAATGGTTGGGGGCAGATGATGTGAGTATATTGAAGAAGGAGTTTCCTGTTCTGTCGTTTTTAGGATAGAGTGATGGAATTTGAGAATTTGATGATTTGAAAATTTGACGTGCGGGATGAAGAGACGAGAATTAACAGCCAATACTGCGTTAACCGCGGAGACGCGATAATTGGAATTCTCCTCCGCGTCTCCACGTCTCTGCGGTTAATAAAATATTTTTTTTAGAAAAGTAAGAGGGAAAAACACATACGAAGACTAAAACTCCGGACTGTACAAGCACTAACTTAAAACCTACTACTTACAACGTAAAACTCCCCTACCGAATCAGCGTCACTGTTCCCCGCAACTGATACTCCTTTCCAGTATAATCAGTCCCTGCCAGCATCCATACATACGTTCCACTTGACTGGAGTTTTCCATTGATAGTACCATCCCATCCTTTTTGTGGATCTGTTGAGGTGTACACCATTTGTCCGTATCGATTAAAAATCCTGAAATGGTGTACTTGTTTCATTCCAACGGGAATAAAACGGAAGCGGTCATTTCGGCTATCGCCATTTGGGGTAAACGCATTTGGAACATAAAATGCTGGGCCTTTAAAAACCTTGATAGTTACTTCATCGGTAGTTGCACACCCTATTGGTGAAAAAGCGGTAAGTGTGTAGGTAGTCTGTTGTTGAACCAGAGCAATTGGGTTGGGTATATTTGGATTACTCAAGCCAGTAGCTGGGGACCATGAATATAATACACCGCCTGTGCCTTGCAGCTGAACGGGTTGGTTATCGGCTACTACGGTATCTCTTCCTGCATAAGCCTGAGTAGAATATATCTTTATCGTTTTTGTTAGAGTTTCAGAAACACAGCCATTAGTGCCAACAGCAAAAAGAGTAATCGGGTAATCGCCACCGCTATTATAGACAGGATGAACAATGGATGAACTATCAGTTTTGCCATTGCCCAGATTCCAATACCACTGCCTTATAGGTTTTGCAGGTTCCAGGTTATTGGAAATAAATGTGAGTGGCTCTTTAAAACAGGCATCATCTGCCTGAATATCGATAACTGGCCTTGGAAAAATATTGACGGTTTTGGTAAGAGGGTCAGATACACATCCTTCTTTGGTTTGCACACGCAAACTAACCTGCTGCTGCCCTTCACTGAAAAGAGCGAATGAACTGCGAAACAGCTGTTGTTGTATCTGTTCCTCCATTTACATTCCATATCCAACTATTGATGGTTCCATATTGAACAATGGATGAATCCTGAAAGGTTACTGGAATCGCTTCCACACACATAAAGGGAACTGATAACCGAAATCGGCAATCGGTTTTGAACCCACAGTAATAAGTCGATGAAATGTATCTGATATACATCCATCATTTCCCTTTATATTCAATTTCACATCATAATAACCGGGAGCTGGAAAAACATGAGGCGTGGGTGTTTGTACAGAATCGACTGTTCCATCCCCGAAATTCCAATACCATTTAACTATGGAACCGAAAGAGGCTGAACTGTCAGTAAATGGAATAGCATTGGATAGCAGGTATTCATTCCTTCGAGAGAAGCGATACCAGGGTTTAATGAAGTACAGAATCGCTGACGATTTCTGGAACCGCCTGTAGAACCAGTAAAGCCCCAGAACACCATCGGATTGCCATTAAATACCCAGTATTCACAAGGTCGATAGTTGTTTGCACCTGTCTTTATAATCAATTTGAGCAGAGAGATTTTTGTATTGGCATCCCAGATAATTCTGAAAACATGCCATTGGCAATCTTCAATATTATCTGATCCTTGAATAGCCTGAATTGGACCTGCAAGGTTATTGGAAGAAGTATGATTGATATCACCATTGCGATGAATGGCTATATGGTCGATAGCAGGATCATTATCATTAGTATTTTGCCATGTATCAATAGTTATACCAATAGATGGAGTAATTCCTGAGTAGCCCAGACCTCCACCTGAGGAACCCAGACTGGTACTTATAGGTTGCAGAACGAAAACAATACCATCAGCGCCATCGTTATCACGGCAACCCATATTTATATTGAACTTATAATCGAAGGGTTGGTTAAGATCAATCTTATTGATGTTCCAAACGGATCCGAATTGGTTGTTGACATCATCTGTGAGGGTATAGCAGTTACAGTTTTCCTGATAGGCATTACCATTTATGTGATAGGGATTGATGGTTTGGCCTGATACTGCCAATTGAAGGCTTATCAGGAATCCCATAATAATGCATACCCTAAAAAAAAATGGCAACATAAGGAGGATCGGTTACAGCAATTGTAAGAAAAGAAAAACTGCCTGTTATTACTAATTTCAAGCAATGAACAGGCAGCTTTTCCGGTATAAGTAGACTATTACCAGCCTTGTTTAGCGATACCAGCTTTAATGCAAGCCAGTGCTTTTGCCTCATTCATCAGCGTAGTGAGCTTACTGCCTTTGCCATCGTGCCCTTGCGCCATATAAGCACCTCTTGCTGTTTTTGTAATCACCGCTTCCTGAATGGGAACATTTTTCTCTTTAGTCTTCACATTATACGCGGTGAGTGTTACGTCTGTCATAGTTATAATTTTTATTATTAGTAAAGCGCAAATTTACTGCTTTAAGGGTTAGGGGTAAGAATATTTGCACAACATAAAGATCCCGGTTGCCGGAATTCTTTAACTTATTAATATACAATGCTTAAGACCTTTTATATGTCTAATTTTGCATATTTCGCATGGGTCTCAATGAATTCCCTTCTTGGTGTCACTTCATCTCCCATCAGCATGCTGAAAATGCGATCTGCCTCAGCGGCACTTTCAATAGTCACTCTTTTCAGGGTTCGGGTATCAGGATTCATGGTGGTATCCCATAATTGCTCTGAGTTCATTTCTCCGAGACCTTTGTATCGCTGAACGTTAACGCTATCTTCTTTTCCGCCGGCAAATTTTCAACAAGGGCTTTCCGTTGATCCTCATTCCAGGCATACGCCTGGTCTTTACCTTTCTTTACAAGGTATAAAGGCGGTTGACTATATATACGTATCCTTGTTCCACGCTTCTTCATCATCATGTATCTGTAAGATGAAAGTAAGGATCAGGAGTTGCGATATGACTACCATCCACATCGGCATCGGTCATGATGATGAGCTTATGATACCTAAGCTTGGCAATATTCAGTGCTTTTGGATCTTCAGGAGTTCCAACAGTTACACCCAGAGCGGTGTACATATTCCTGATTTCCTCGTTTTCGTAGATCTTATGCTCCATGGCTTTTTCTACGTTCAAGATCTTACCACGCAGAGGAAGAATGGCTTGATAACTACGATCGCGCCCTTGCTTGGCTGTTCCGCCGGCACTATCTCCCTCCACCAGGTATAGCTCACAGAGTCAGAGGTTACGTTCACTGCAATCGGCCAGTTTTCCTGGTAAGCCACCACCACTTAATACACTTTTACGTTGTACCAGTTCACGGGCTTTACGTGCGCTTGACTCTTTACTTTCGGCTTCAATATATTACTTTCTGGATGATATTCTTTGCTTCGCGTGGGTTTTCTTCCAGATAAGCCTCCAATACTTTTGATACTGTTGTATCCACCACACCCATCACTTCCTATTGTACAGCTTTGTTTTAGTTTGTCCTTCAAATTGGGCTCCCAGGCCAACTGAAATATAGCGCTTAATCCTTCACGGAAGTCATCTCCTTCAATTTCAATTTTCGCTTTTTCGAAGAAATTCTCTTTCTCACCATATTGCTTGAAAACACGGGTCAATGCACGACGGAAACCAGACACGTGTGTACCACCTTCGATGGTGTTGATATTGTTAACATACGAATAGATATGTTCATTGTAGCTATCGTTATAACTGAGGGCTACTTCAACAGCAACATTTGTGTTCTCATCGCGGCCTTCTACAAATATTACACGTGGAATTAGTGGGCTACGACCGGCATTTGTATCGAGCATTTCAACAAACTCAACAATACCGCCTTCGCTGAAGAATACTTTTGTATAGTTGTTTCCTTCTTCGTCTTTTTCTCTTAAGTCGGTTAATGATTCGGATGCCTGTTCCGTTAAGCCAATTCCTCAAACGACCTTCGATGTTTCTTTTTATAAACGGTTGCTGTGAAAATGGTATGATCGGGCCAGAAGCGAACCTTGGTAATTGTAGTTTCACTAACGCCAATTTCACGAACAGCATATTAGACGCACCCGATTTTCCTTTCTGTTCAAAGATTTTTCCTTCCTCAATTTGACAGATTGTGAAATGAGAGCTTCAAGGCATTTACATAGCTCCACCCCATGCAAACCATGGAAACCTTGTAAGTATTCTTATCGAATTTACCTCCTGCACTTCTTTCAGGAAGCAGTCATTACCACTTCCAAAGCACTCTTTTTCTCTTTAGAGTGCATACCAGTTGGAATACCACGACCATCATCTTCCACACTGATCGAATTGTCTTCATGGATAAACACACTGATATTCTTGCAATAGCCTGCTAATGCTTCATCGATGGAGTTATCAACTACCTCATATACCAGGTGATGCAAACCCTTTTCACTGATATCGCCGATATACATTGCGGGACGTTTCCGAACTGCCTCCAGGCCTTCGAGAACCTGAATGCTTTCAGCGCCATACCCATTACTGTTATTCGATAGATTTTCTATTGGTTACTGTGCCATAAATAGCTTCTCCCGAGACTGTTTTTTAGTGATAAAACGATTCTGGCAAATCTACACAAATTGCCTCTTTCAACCGCTTTTAATTGGTCCTTTTTAGGGTAGTTTTTCCCTCTAAAAACCAGGCTTTTTCTAGAAAAGCGACTTTTCCACATGCCTTTGGCATGGGCTGCTTTGCGGTTCGGTATACGTATCTTTACGCTCACACTATGGCAGTAACTGATAATAAATTCATGCAGATTGCTTTCTCGTTCGACGATGTGGCTCCTGAACCCATTCAGGAATCCATACAGGAACCCGTTCGTGAACCTGTTACTGAATTGCCTGTTGTGGAAGAAACCGCTCCAGTTAACGTTGGCGTTCGCATAAAAGCGCTGAAAGAAGCCATCCCGGTAAAATCTGCCCCAACTGTTTTAGTGCGTACCAAATCTACCAGGGGACGTAAGCCATTAAAATCAATGGACACAGAGGCGGCACTGGTAAATATACCCGAAGATGAGACCCTTTTCCAAAAACAGTATTACAGTATTGGGGAAGTGGCTGAAATGTTCAGTGTAAACACCTCTCTTATCCGTTTTTGGGCCAATGAATTTGCCATGGTACAACCTCGTACCAATCGTAAAGGCGACAGGCATTTTCGTCCTGTGGATATTAAAAACCTCTTATTGATTCACGATTTGCTGCGACGTCGTAAACTGACCATCGAAGGCGCAAAGGACTTCCTGAAAAAGAATAAGAAAGCCCAGGAACGATATGAAATGATTGAATCTCTCCGTAAAATCAAGAATTTCTTTCTTGAAGTGAAAGCAACACTTTAACTCAATTTCTCACCAACTTCCATTTCTTTCGATGCCAAATGAATATCAAGGGTATTCAAGGCTTGTATTATCTCGATATTGACCTTTTGCCTTATAGCATTAAAAGTGGCAATTGTGCCGGCAGGAGTGAAAAATTCAACCTGTATATGAAAAGCGTTCTTATTAATATCTGAAAGCAATACAGTGTATTGGTCTATTTCTGCTTTATGCTGCTCTAATAAGTTCTCAATGTTCTTAATAAGTTCCTGCACTTTATCCGGACGAGTAGCTGCATTAAGTTCCAATTGAACGAACGCCCTACGCTGAGATCGAAGACTCAGGTTATCGAGAATACTATCCACCATCTGTTTATTAGGAACTGTTACAAAAGTTTTCTGATCAGTACGGATGCGTGTACTTCTCAACCCTATTTTCTCTACGGTTCCCGTTATATTCTGCACTTTAACAAGATCACCTGTAGTGAATGGCTTATCGAAAAATATGATGAAGGAAGCTATCAGATTTTCAAGACTCTCCCGGGTAGAGAGGGCAATTGCCGCTCCAGCAATACTTAATCCTGTTATCAGATTGCCGATATCGAGATGTAATCCAAACTTCAGTATTAAAAGAAAACCATTGATAACAATAATCACTTTAAAGAAATCCTTAAAGAATACGATTAACTGATTATCAGTTTGGTCGGATGTGAGGTTGGCTTTCCACTCCAGGATCAGTGCAATAAAATCAATGATGCGTATTAAAAGCCAGATAAAAGAGAAAATGAGGATTACAACACTCAGCGTATCTATTAATTGGTGAAGGGTAATCTTATATATCCTGAAATCCGGATTGAAGCTTAATGAACCTATACGTATTGTTGTTGTCGGGAAATTCAGTTTCTCAAGTGTGATGATTGTAATAAGTATCAAGAGGAAGGTTCTCAAAGGGGCTACTACCAGGTTGATAAAAGTTTCTCAGCGCTGCAAGCTTCTTTATCAATCGAAATAAAAGACCAGCTACATATCTTGAAAGATACTTCTTGAATAAAGCAACAAAAACTATTACAGCAGCTACTATAAGGTAACTACCTACTGTGTTATCAAGAAAAACGTAATTGAAAATCCTGTCCATACAAAAGCCAGTTGACAGGCAAAGTTACCGAACTAAGAGCAAGAAAATTGTCAACGCTTATATAAATAGATGTCGAGCCTGTCGCTTTGCAATACGTATAATTCGTCTGGAGTAATCTTGATCTTAATAGCTTTTGTCATTTCCGGAGTTAGGTCAAAAGACTTCAGTGTCATTGTCTGAAGATCATAACGATATAGGTGGGAATCGTCTCTTCCTAATAGTATATTCTGTACAACAGAAAAATCTTTCCAGCCAGTAATGGGAATCCTCTTTTTAAATGAGCCGTAGTAATCGAATATATAAACCCCTTTCAATTCATCATAGAGATAAAGGGTTTTATTCTGATCAGTTATATACCTGGGCGAAGGCATTGAATCGAATAATATCCTGAAATCTGTAAACTGGTCAATTACAGTTCCTGATTCGTTGAGATGTTTTAATCTTGCCTCTTGTTCGTCAAAGACCCAATATCCATTGTCGTAGGCCTGACCGATTGCTTTTACCTGTAGCATACCAAGACGCCGAAGGTCGAGTGTGGTTCTTTTTCCCAAAAACCTGTCGAGGACCACAACAGTTCCAAAATCTTTATAATACAACAGGGCCTTTAATGGATTACTTACATCTACAGTCATCAGCTTACCGAATCGACGCATGTCATTGAAAACAGCCACAGAATCTCCTGTTGCACTTATTTTTTTTAACTGACCGGTTGCTGAGAACAGATAGACATAATCCAGATTATCGACTGTAAAATCTGAATAGGTACCATTTACAGATCTTTTCAGTATGAAAGGGCTCTGGCCTTCAGACTGAAATGGCATCATTATGCATGAAAACAGTATTATGATAGCAATTCTCATGGTTTTCTTACAATCTTTTGATTGAGTTCAGGGTAACGGGATTGCAATGTCATTTGTTGTCCGTCGAACACTGCATATGTATAATAGCGGATCCAATCACCCAGGTTAATATACCTGCTGCTTTTATCTAATTGAAAATCGATAGGCAGGTGTCGGTGACCAAAAATAAGATAGTCGAAATGTTGGGCAATCAATGTTTCCTTGCAGTATTGTATAAGCCATTCTTTCTCTTCTCCGAGAAATATGCCATCATTATCACCTGTAACTGCTCGGCTTTTTCTGCTTGAAAAACCTGCCAATGATATACCTACTACAGGTGGCAGTATACCAAATAGCCATTGGCAAACAGGATTACGGAAGATCTTTTTGAAATTTATAGCCATGATCGCCCGGGACCAATCCATCGCCGCTGACCTATCAGCATTTTAACTTCGCCGAACTGATAGGTTTTAGGTTCGAAGAATACAGGGATATTCAAATCGTGCTGGAAATAATCTTTCATCCACATATCATGATTACCTACAAAAAACTGGATGCTGATACCAGCATCGGTGAGTTCAGCAAGCTTTCCTAGTAAACGAACATACCCTTTAGGTACAACAGTCCTGTATTCGTACCAGAAATCGAAAATATCTCCAACAATGAAAATGATGGCAGCATCATGCCTCACTTCTTCCAGGAATTCAACCACTCTTTTTTCTCTAATAAGACTTGTGGCATAGTCAGGTGCACCCAGATGGAAATCGGATAAGAAATAGATTTTTTTGCCAGAGGGTAACTGCATGTAGCTTATTGACTGTTTTTGGAATTCCGGTATTCTAGAACATCGCCCGAAGGGATTATTGGGTGACCCGTTACGTCTCCATTATACCAATACACCCAGGCATCACTACTATCGCCGTTACAGAAAACGGTAACGAGATCTCTTCTATATAATGCTATTTCTCCCATTTCGCCATGTACACCTTCATAATCATCCAACTGGGCAATAGCCCAACCGAATTCATCCTGATTTTTGAGCTCATATAACTCACCTTTAATGAACTGGTCGCCAGTAACAGGTATTGCCGCCGGAAACTCACCCATATCGAATAACACGCCCCTAACCTGGGCAGGGCCAATAAGGTGAAAATAATCACTGATATATTGATAGGCAGGATGACGGAATCCGCTTAAAAGGGATCCGTAAACAAACAATCTATAAGAGGGACTAGTCATGGTAGCTATAAAGATACAACGGAACCTGTAAATCACCCTTCCACCAGAAAACAATATACTTCTTTGGGTCCGTGAACACCCACTCTCAGGGATGCTCAATATCGGCTGTTCGGCTGGGACCTGTTGCGAAACTTATCTGTGATGGAATATTGGCCCCATATTTATCTTTAAAAATTGAAGAGCATCTTTTACATCATAAACCAATTGACTGGTAAAAGCGATGCAGATATGTATTGGTGCATATACACTTACTGTTCGTCCACTATGCTGGGCTGCACTCAACACCATGCTTCCTGTGCGGGCAACAAGGCATTCACAAAAAGTAACAGACACATCACAGCCTGCCAGATCATTTGTTTGGTGTGTGGGATAGGTAGTTAATCCAAGTAATTTCTGTAGTTCAGGATCGGAAGAGGCGAAAAAACCTTCTCCCATTTTTGTTGGGCGAGCAAACCATTTAGCTGGTCAGCAAGGTCCTGCTTATCGTTACAATAAGCGAATTTCCCCTGAAGCTTGGTGAAGCGTTCTGCAAATTCAAGTTCCAATTCTTGCGCTGAAACAGGATAGACTCCCTGGCTATTCTCACTTTGTGGAAATGGCAAAGGCGTTGACTGTGTCAACGCCTGCCGTATTTTCTTGAAAATAGTTTCCTTAGATGGTGTTATGTTAATCGCCACTGTAAGCGTATTAATCGAATGAATTAACTCATTGAAATATCACCGGGATTACTGATTGGAGAAGGGCTGATTTCTATTTCAGGACCTTTCACCTCATCATTTCCTTGTAATACTTTCTTTTCTTCGTAAGGTCTTTTTCCAATAAGAGCTTCAACATCGCTTTGGAAGAGAACTTCCCTTTCAAGTAATGCTTCAGCTAATTTTTCAACCTGACCTCTTTTCTCCAATAACAAATTTCTTGGTGCTTATATAAGCTTCGTCGATAAGCTTTCTTACTTCTTCATCTATCAAGCGGGAAGTTTCTTCTGAATATGGCTTGGTGAATGAATTTTCTGATGCAGGATCGTAGAAACTTACATTACCTACTTTTTCATTCATACCATAAACGGTAACCATTGAGTAGGCAATCTTAGTTATCTGTTGAAGGTCGTTTTGCGCACCGGTAGAAATTTTATGGAAGAAAATTTCTTCGCTGGCACGTCCACCAAGGGTCATACAAATCTGATCCATCAACTGATCGGTATTGTAGAGGTACTGTTCCTTAGGAGTGTATTGCGCATATCCTAGTGCGGCAGTTCCTCTTGGAACAATAGTAACTTTCAATAATGGATATGCATGTTCAAGATACCAGCCGCAGATAGCGTGACCTGCTTCATGGTAAGCGATGATTTTCTTTTCGTCGGAAGAGATGATCTTATTCTTCTTCTCTAATCCGCCAATCACACGATCCACTGCATCCTGGAAGTCTTCCATTTCAACAGCTTCTTTTCCTTTACGGGCAGCTATCAGGGCCGCTTCATTACATACGTTAGAAATATCCGCCCCTGCGAATCCAGGTGTCTGCTCAGCGAGTTTATGGATGTCGAGGGTTTGGGATATTTTTATAGGTTTAAGATGTACTTTAAAGATTGCTTCTCTTCCTTTCAGGTCGGGTTTATCAATTGAAATCTGGCGGTCGAAACGTCCTGGACGTAGCAATGCACTATCCAATACATCGGGACGGTTGGTAGCTGCCAGAACAATGATTCCGCTTTCGCCACTGAATCCATCCATTTCAACCAGTAATTGGTTTAAGGTGCTTTCTCTTTCATCATTACTCATGATGGCATTCTTACCACGGGCACGGCCAATAGCGTCTATCTCATCAATGAATATGATACATGGAGCTTTTTCACGGGCTTGTTTGAACAGGTCGCGAACACGACTGGCACCAACACCCACAAACATTTCAACGAAATCGCTACCGCTTAAGCTGAAGAAAGGAACCTGGGCTTCCCCTGCCATAGCTTTTGCCAGCAAGGTTTTACCCGTACCCGGAGGGCCGATTAAAAGGGCTCCTTTGGGTATTTTACCTCCTAAAGAAGTGTATTTTTTAGGGCTCTTAAGGAAGTCAACGATTTCCATCACTTCCACTTTAGCTTCATCCAATCCGGCTACATCAGCGAATGTGATATTCACTTTTGTTCCCTTATCGAATAGAGTAGCTCTTGATTTACCGATATTGAAGATACCGCCTGGTCCAGCGCCACCGCCTGCAGATCCACCCATCTTACGCATGAGCATGATCCAGATTAGAACGATAACGAGGAGGGGAAGTACAAAACTGATCACTTGTGGGAACCATTCGCCTTCCTGCTCGATCTTGTTATCAACTTTTGGGAGTGATGGATATTTCTCGAAAAATTTCTCGAGGTCCTTATCAAACTCTTCGGCTTTTACAATCTTGAATTCAAAAGTGGGCCCATCAGACTTTTTAGAAGTCTCATAGTTTTTAGCCAACTTCTCTTTATAGTAAGGCTTATTCAGACTGTCTTTCTTGATAAAAATCCGAACAGTATTCTTATTGGTAATGGTCACCAATTTTTCAACATCCCCTTTCGCCAGCATATTATCAAAAAATTCAAGGCGGGAGGTTTGTTGAGCTTCAGGTGTTACATTACCGAATAACTGGAATCCAACCAAAACGGCGAAAATGATGGCCCAAACCCAGTAAATATTGAATTTAGGGGTCTTGCCTTGTCCTTCACCTTTGGGTTTCAACCGGTTTTGTCCGCGGTCTCCTGGTCTTTGCTCATCCTGTGACATATATATTACTTCTCCTTAGTGTTTTCTTATTAATGTTTATAAATCAGAAATTGTTCAAACAAAATTGCTGAAGTCCGTATTTTTTGGTTTCAATCACATTTCTTCTGCTACCCCATCGCTCCACAATTCTTCCAGCCGGTAAAATTTACGGGCTTCAGGATGCATAACATGAACCACCACATTCACATAATCAATCAATACCCACTGGCCTGTTTGTTGTCCTTCATGTTTATAAGGCAGTTCACCAATTGCTTCCTTAACCTGTTGTTCAATATGATTGGCAATTGCTTTTACCTGAACATGGCTGCCACCTTCACACACAATTAAAAAATCGGTTACAGCCTCGGGTAATCGGCGAAGGTCGAGTTGTATAATATTCTCACCTTTCTTGTCCTTGATAGCTTTCGTGATGACTTTAAGGATTTTTGAGCTTTTTGTTAGCCGTGTAACACTGCTTCGTTTACTACGGGTAGTAGCTGCGGTAGAAACTTGTTCCAATAATCAATTCTTTTAATGATCAATTCAGGTGTCAATCGGGTTAAGAAACAGAAGTTTTGGATACCTGGTCCTCACTTCTTTTAAAATCTATTTCCAGTACTATAAAACGATGCCCGCTTCTTCCTATTTTCGTATAGCTCAAAAATAGTGATTTGTTACCATATCTTTCCACCATTCCTCCTCTGGGTCAACCGTTTACTGTATTACCGGTTGTTGACAGCACCAACAACTATGCCATGGCACAGGTACAGGCGGGTAAGGCGGGGCATGGCAGCGTGTTTATGGCACTGGAACAGACTTCTGGAAAGGGACAAAGGGGCAAGCAATGGCATACGGCTTCCGGAGAAAACATAGCCATGAGTATAGTTGTGGATCCTTATCCCCTCAACATCACACAACAACAGCTGCTTTCCTTTGCTGTGGCTCTGGCCTGTTATGATTTATTTAAAAAATATGCAGGGGAAGAAAATACCAGAATTAAATGGCCAAATGATTTGTATTGGCAGGACAGAAAGGCAGGTGGTATACTCATTGAGTCGATAATTGGTGCCAATTCGGTTGAAAAAGGGAATGAGGAGGGGGAAGCTGATAAAACAGAAAGCAGATGGAAGTGGGCCATTATTGGGGTTGGCATCAATATAAACCAGGGCACTTTCCCTGAAACTCTGGCTAATCCGGTTTCCCTAAAACAGATTACGGGTAAAAACTGGGATCCTTTAGAGTTAGCCCGTGAGCTATGTGAGTTACTGGACATTCGGTTCCGTTGGGTTGTTCAGCAACCTGCCAGTGAGATAATAAAAGAGTACAACTCCTCACTTTATAAACTTGACGAATCAGTACGACTACGGAAAGACAACATAGTATTCAGCACTATACTTACTGGTGTTAACGAAACAGGGCAACTGGTTACAAGAGATGCCATTGAAAGAACCTTCGATTTTGGGGAAGTGGAATGGGTTATATCCTGATAAAAAAAGCCCGCACAAAGTGCAGGCTTTTTAAAAGTTGGTTATTATTATTTTCTGTAAGTTTTCGGCTTAACTATGGTGAACACCCTTGAAAGGTTAAATCCAAAGCGGATATCACCTTTCCAGAATTTACCTCTTGTTTCAGTGATAAAGGCTTTTTCGTTCATCCCTGTAGCATTTGAGAAATGCAACTGGAAAACGTGACCACCTGTTTCAATATCAAAACCCAATGACATCGGATCTTCGGTACCTGTTTGGCGACCTGCAAGTATAGGATGATAATCCACAACGAATGCCACCCGGTTCGAAAGTTTCATTCTCGCTCCTATTCCCAGCGCATAGGTATCATTGTTATCGGTAATAGAATCAACAAGATTACGGTGAACAAATATTGGGGCTAATTGAAGACTGAATGATTTACTGAACTTACGTCCAATAATCACCTGATTATAGAATCCCATTCTGGAAGTGATATAATTTTCTCTGTTCGGATTTGTCCAGGGAAGTGTGTTATAAGTCATCCCACTAACCAGCACCACAGATACGGGTGAACCACCCGGACCGTCGGCTTGCCATATAGGGCGGTATTTGACAAATACATCCAGCTCCTTATTAACATTGCTTCTTCCAAAGCCAACCATCACCCTTTTGCTGATTCCATAGTCGATACCGATACGCATATTTGCCTGATCCAGTCCGAAGAGGTTTTTGATACCGGTGTTCACAAAACCAAAACGATGCAGAATCCTTAAATCCAGCACACCATTACCAAGGAACTCAATAGATTGTCCGTTGATAACTCGGGTAGCTTTGAATGCGTTGGTGATAAATTCCTTTTCCTTCTTACCGTCGTCAACTAAGCTTAATAAGTCGGGTTCACCTTTCTGGGCCTGAGCAAGGACAAAAACATTTACAAGGAGTACTACTAATAAGACAGTCTTACGCATAGAAAAATTTTAAGTTCGGTTTATCCTTTCAGGGGATCTAAAAGCAAGTCCACATTTATTTTTACATCATTTGAAATCTTATCCTTTACTATGCTTGGGATACCTACCTTATAATCGGAAAGCTGCACTTTGAAATCGGAAGTGGCAATTATTTTTCCTCCTTTCACGGTTATTTTTCCAGGAGCTTCCACATCACGGGTTTCACCATGTATGGTAAGCTTTCCTTTTACTTTTGCCGGATAGGTGCCATCCTTTGCATAATTTATTTCTGAATTATTCGCTATTTGTCCGACAAAAGTTGCCTTGGGGAATTTTTCTGTTTCAACATAATTCTCATTGAAGTGCTCCATCATCAGTTGCTTTTCGAACTCAAAGCCTTTCATGAGCATTGAAAACTGAATCGCTCCTGATTTGGAATCGAGAACACAGGTAGTGCTTTTATTGGTGCCTTCAATAGGCTCTATTCCACCGGTACAATTAAAATACACTTTGCCTGTTTTTGTAAAGAACTTATCCTGGGCTAATAAGCCTGTAGATAAGAAGACTGTTGCGAGCAACAGAGAAAATACTTTTTGTTTCATGGTTTCTTAATTTTAGTGCTGTGGTTTGGTACGATTGGTTTTTTAGTTTTTTGGGCGTTCAACTACACACATGTTCATCTGTATGTCGGAACCCACAAGTCCTGTTTCATCTGCATTATATCCGGTGAAATGGCCTTTAATGGTAACTTTATCTGCTATCTTAATATTGGCTACATCTGCTGAGTATAAAGTGTCCATAGCACATTGAACAGAAGACATATTTGTAGAGTCGCCCAGCATGAGGGTGTAATAACCCTTTTCATCTTTTTTGATATCTTTTACTGTGCCTGTTACGGCTACAATAAGTTCCTGTCCTGCATATTTCTGGGCAGTAACTTTTTCATTCTCTGCAAATTCTTTCAGGATGCCTTCTGCGGATACGCTGAATCCGGCTTCCAGGCTTTTTGAATCCGGGCGGGTACGATTGAATTCCTTGTACCCATAAGCGGCGGCGGCCAGTACTACAATGAGCAGGCCCCACAACAGGTATTTACGTTTCATAACGGTTTAGTTGTTTAGTGAGCCATTATCCACCCAGCAATTGATGGTTTTTATTTCATCTGCTGTAAGAGTTGTTCCTTTTGGCATTGATCCATTAAGCACAGTCGTTTTAATAGCTGCAGCTTTTGCCTTATTCTGCGTATAGTTTGTAAGCGGACCACCCGTATTAGTGGCTCCTGCATCATGACATCCACCCATTCCGCATTTGGCTTGAATCAAAGGGGCAACGGTTGTTGAATAAGACGGACTAACACCAGTACAATCCAGCCCTCCGGGGTATAATAGTTCAGCTGTATCATAATAACATCCGGAAAAAACCACTGTACTTACAGCTATGGTGATAGTAATAATATATTTTTTCATTGTCCTTTTCTGTTAGTTATTTAAAGTGCCTGCCGCAATCCATTTTTGAATTTGTGTGATTTCGCAATCAGGAAGTCTGGCACCACCCTGTGGCATTCCTACAAATCCTGCTTTAAATTGGAGCGATCCCATCAAACGTCCATTCAGGGCAACGGTCTTTACACCATTATATGTAGTAAGGTCGATTGCACCACTTGCACTGGCACCACTATGACATCCATTACATTTGTTAGTCATGATACTTTTTATAGCTCCACTATAAGTAAAGGATGAAGTATCACAAGAAGCACAAAAGTTATTCTTAGCACCTTGATTAATCCATTTCTTAATGGCATCTATCTGAGTGGTAGAGAGTTTTGCCATTGGAGGTGGCGGCATTACATCTCCACTATTGTTAGTAGTTATTACACTTACCAATTTACTTCCAGAGGCATTGCCCGACTTAACAATTTTCATGATACCTGCATAATTATTCAGCGTTAAACCTTCCTTATGCGAAATAGCATCATGACATCCAGCCATTGCGCAATTGGATGTAATTATGGGTAATACTGTGTTTTGGAAATAAACTGTATCGGCACTACAGACAACGCTAGCC
>JBGAQE010000199.1:0-5280 GCA_044220885.1 Chitinophagaceae bacterium | reverse complement strand
GCGGATGGGTGACGGTAAGAGTTTGAGTAAATGTTGAAACCCTACATTTTTAGATTTTTAACTTCAAAATTTTCGAATCCACACATATCATTACTTTTACAATACCATGCAACAAAGCAGAATCTTACATATTCTATTTTCCATACTATCTCTCCTAACCATATCAATAACCCAATCCCAAAACCTCCTCCCCAACCCTTCCTTCGAAGACCAAAATATCTGCGATGAACACACCGCCAAGTGCTCACCCGCAGCCTGGTTCTTTTCACGACAACTGACAGCACAAGGCTTCTATACTACCAATAAAATTCCCGGAATAGTCGGAAATAATTATTTGGGATTGATAGCCGCCCAACCCAATACAGAAAAACGTTCTTATTGGGAAACACAGTTGCTTTGTGCCATTGAAAAAGGAAAAAAATATATCATACGATTACAAGTTGCTGCCGATCAGGTAGGACCCAACCTGAATGATATCGGCATCTTATTCACCAATAATTTCATTTTCAGCTGGACAGATACCTTATTGCAGCCAGATAATTATATCTCATTATTAGATGCCAAAGTGAAAAAGCTGAAGAATAACTGGTTTCTTATTGAGAAAGAATTTGAAGCATCTGATAACTATACTCATTTCATCATTGGAAATTTCTCTCAAACAAGTAATACTGAAATACTGCTAAAGCTGGGAATAAAAACAACTTATAATATTCTTATTGACGATCTTTCATTAATACCATCTAAACCGATTCAATGTGATGGATCAACAATTGAAAAATCCCTCTATACCATCACCAAACGTCATTTGGATAGTTATGCTCCAAAAGCACCAGTGGTAGCGGCACCTCCTGTGGTAGCAACGCCCCCTAAAGAAGCTGTTGCTGTTGACACATTGGTAATTCCAAACGTATTGTTCGACCTCAACAATTTTACATTAAAGAATGATGCGGCATTAGATACGTATCAACCTTATTTCTCTGATCCATCAATAACAAAAATCCGTGTGGTTGGTTTTACAGACGCTGCCGGATCTGTTGCTTATAACCTCAAGCTCTCCTCCCGAAGGGCCCAGGAAGTCGCGCGTGTGTTACGTGATCGCTATCATGTTCCCTTTGCATTGATTGAAACTGAGGGAAAAGGAATATCGAAAGATTTTGAGGAGAGGGAGAGGAACAGGAGGGTGGAGGTGTATGTGTATCATTAGAGATCAAGGTAATTTGAAAATTTGATGATTTGAAAATTTGAGAATGAATACAGGGTCCGGAAGTCGGAAAGTCCGTAAGTTCGGGGCGTTTGATGAGCTGTGATTCCCAACTTATTACTTAAAACTTAACACTTAGAACTCACTTAAAACGTAGCACGTACCACTTCTTAATGTTAATGTTCCCAGACTCTCCATATTATACCGTAGCTTACATTCTCATTTCCTTTATTACTCCCTGATAAGAATTCAGTATTTCTTATTAATCAGTTAGGTGGAAGAAAAACTCAAACGGAGAATCATAATACTTAATTAACCTATTCTCCCTTTTCAATCAACATTATCGATAGAAACACTCAACATGGCATTATTATGTCTTGCCATGACCTCGTATTTATCATTTTAAAAATAAGAACATGAAACACACAAATCGATTTAAATTGACCAGCTTATTCCTTATAGCTGGATTTCTCTTCGCAGGTACTTCTGCATTTTCTCAGACAAGCGAAAAGCAAAAAGACATGATTGCTGACAGTAAAGAGGCTAAAGCAGATTTCATCAAATCTGATGGATTAATGAGTGCCCTCTTTAATAAAGCCTTTGCCTATGCGATATTCCCGAATGTGGGTAAAGGTGGATTAGGTGTTGGTGGTGCTTTTGGAAATGGCGAAGTTTATCAAAGTGGAAAAAGAATCGGAACGGCAAAAATGAGTCAGATTACTGTTGGATTACAAGCTGGTGGTCAGGCTTACCGAGAAGTAATCTTCTTTGAAACTGAAAAAGACCTCGAGCGTTTTAAAGAAAACAAATTAGAGTTCTCTGCTCAAACATCCGCCGTTGCTGTAAAAGACGGTGCATCAGGTACCGCAAGATACTCTGATGGTGTAATGATATTCACCCAAACAAAAGGTGGATTGATGTATGAAGCTTCTATTGGTGGACAGACGTTTAAGTTTGAGAAGCTGTAATAAGCTGAATGCTGGAAGCTTGATGCTGGATGCATAATACAATAACCGCGGAGACGCGGAGGCGCAGGGGAATTCCTCTGCGTCTCTGCGTCTCCGCGGTTATTTATTTCAAGCAGGAATTTAAAATTGAACTACAAAATAATTGCCACTCACACCCAGCATTACAATTTTAAGTACCTTACTTCAAAGAACTCCCACATGTCCAACCGCCGCCAATTCTTACTGCAATCAACTCTTGCACTCACAGGACTATCTATTACCGGTTCCCTAAGCGCTAATCCATTTAATAGAAGAAATCCCTATGCAAAAGGCATCTACTTAAACGCCAACGAAAACCCATACGGACCATCGCCGATGGCAAGGGAAGCGATTCTACAACATTATCTCAATTCCAACCGCTACCCCGATGATCCACTCAATGCCCTTAAAGTGAAAATCGGAAATCATTGGGGCGTGAAAGATGTGAATATATTATTAGGTGCAGGTTCATCTGAAATCATTGGATTGGCTGCATTGCATGTCAGCAAGACAAAAAAGAAAGTACTCACAGCAGAGCCAGCTTATAAAGTATGGAATAACCAGGCAAATGCCTTCGGACTAACCATTGACCGATTGCCCCTAACTGTAGAACGTAAATTCGATCTAAATGCAATAGCTGCAGCAATAGATGCTGATACAGCCATGGTATATGTTTGTAATCCCAATAATCCAACCGGTACTTATGTAGATATACCAGCTTTAAAGAAATTCGCATTAGAAGCCAGTAAGAAAACAATGGTATTCATCGACGAAGCCTATACTGAATACGCTGAACTCGAATCCCTTGCCTCCTTAGCAGTAGCTAATAAGAATATCATTGTTGCCAAGACCTATTCAAAAATCTATGGTCTCGCCGGAGCCCGTATTGGATATGCCATTGCTCATCCCGATACCATCAACACTCTCGGCAGTCTCCAGGCCTGGCCCGATTTTGCCGTAAGCACTGTTGCCGCCGCCGCTGCTTCCGCCTCATTAGATGATACTGCCTTTGTAAATGACTGTCGCAAGAAAACCGCCGCAGCCAGAGAACTCTGTTATACAACCTTCAAAAAACATTCCTTAGAATACATTCCCGCTGCTGCCAATTTCATCCTCTTCAATATCGATTCCTTAAAAAAGGATTTTATAAAAGAGATGCAGGCAAAAGATATCTATGTTCAGTACAGGGAACATTTCGGTGGGAAATGGTGCAGGGTTACGATGGGGACGATGGAGGAGATGGAGAGGTTTTGTGGGGTGATGTAAACATGACCCTTTGCCCCTTAAATTGCTATCAGGGACTTACAATAAAATCAGCATTTCTTTGCGCCTTTGCGTGAAAAAGAAAAACCGGTATTTCAACCTGTGTAAAACACAACCTCCCAAATTCCCTACCTTTATCCCATATGAACCATAAACTACTAACGCTCGCACTGCTTATTAGTATCAGCGCCTGCAACACCAACACAACCCCATCAACTCCGGCCAACCCCCTTATCGGTACCTGGGAACTCATCTCAGCCACCAGCACCGAAAAGGATTCAACCGTTTCAACATTCAACCCAAAAGTGAAAATGATTAAGATGATCAATCCTACCCATTTCGCTTTCTTTAGTCATGACCTCTCAAAAGGCACCGATTCCACAACCAAGGCATTCGTTGCCGGTGCAGGAACCTATACCTTTTCAGATAGTACCTACACCGAACATCTGGATTATTTTATAGACAGACAATGGGAAGGGAATGAATTCAAGTTTACAGTTACCATAAATAACGATACACTAACTCAAAAAGGAGTGGAGAAGATTGAGAAGTTGGGGATTGATCATATTATAGTGGAAAGATACCTTAAGGTTCAAAAGGTTCAATAAGTTCAATATGTTCCCCCGACGCGTCGGGGGGTTCCAGAGGAGTTCACGAGTTGGTGAGAGTAGGGTTTTGGGTTTAAAGTTTAAGGGTTTAAAGTACTGAAGTGTAGCGGTATAAGTAAATAAATAGAGTTTGCATTTTGATTGGCAGATTTGATTAGTCTACAGGTAATTCCATTTCGAATTCAGCATATTCTCCTTCTACTGATTTTACTTTTAGTTCGCCACGATGAGCTTTTACGATTTCGTAGCTAAGGGAAAGGCCGAGACCGGTTCCTACACCGGTAGGCTTGGTGGTGAAGAAGGGTTGCAATATTTTTCCGATATACTTATCAGCAATCCCTACACCATTATCCCTCACAGCAACTTTTATAGTCCCTCCTTCCTTAGTTGTTGTTACAGTTACTTTGGGCGAATAATCAGGTATACCCTTCCTGCTTTTTTCATATACTGAATAAAAAGCATTGTTATAGATATTCATCAACACTTGCCCTATATCTTGTGATACGATATTGATGTTTTCAATAGTGCTATCTAAATTGGCTTGTACTACCACATGCGCAGAAGGGTGAGCTCCTGGCAGATTTTTTTCCTTTGATCGAAATCCATGATAACTCAATTTTAAATATTCTTCAGCTAGGAAATTAATATCGGTCAGCACTTTTTCACTGGTGCTATTACGCGCATGTTGTAACATGTTCTTCACAATATTATCAGCCCGCTTGCCATGCATATTTATTTTGCGAAGATTTTGGGTTACATCTTCCAGCAAGTCTTTTATCTCTTCTTTATCATTATCAGATCCACTTTCTTTCTGAATCAATTCATGTAACTCATCCAATAATTCGGTACTCACTTCCGCAAAATTGTTTACGAAATTCAATGGGTTCTGTATTTCATGAGCAATACCAGAAGCCACTTCCCCTAATGATGCCATCTTTTCTTTCTGTATCAATTGCAGCTGACTGGCTTTAAGCTCAGAAAGCGCCGATTGCAGATTTTCTTTTTGCTGAGATAATTCAATGGTACGCTGTAATACACGGTCTTCCAATTGCAGATTGGTCTGCATCAATGCCTGCTGCTGTTCTTCATGAATAGCCTGCAGGTTCTTATGATATTGCAGCTTCTTTCGCTGATTGGTGATAAATGCAATCAGGAAACTGCTAAAGAGAAACACCATGGCAGATATGCCTACGATGACCCTAGACTGTATACTGATATCGAG
>JBGAQE010000198.1:0-5315 GCA_044220885.1 Chitinophagaceae bacterium | reverse complement strand
TAGGAAACTGTTTGGCTTTATTACTTAATGATTTTGTTCCTAACTCAAAACTTACAACTCAATACTTAAAACTTACAACTGAATACTTAACACTTACAACTTATTACTTAAAACTTATAACTCCCGACTCCCGACTCCCGACTCCCGACTCCCGACTACAGACTTCCGACTCCTCACGGTACTTGAACTACTCTCAATATCTCATCCACCACAAACTCCACATTCACACTCTCAGCTTCTGCTTCATAAGTAAGTCCGATACGATGACGCAATACATCTTTAGAGATACTGCGAACATCCTCCGGAATTACAAATCCTCTCTTATTCAAAAAGGCCTGGGCTTTTGCTGCCAGTGCCAGATTGATACTGGCCCTTGGCGAACCACCATAGGCTATCAATGGTTTCAGCTTTTCGAGTTTGTATTGGTCTGGCTTACGGGTGGCAAATACGATATCAAGAATATAGTTCTCTATTTTCTCATCCATATACACTTCACGCACTAACTGGCGTGCCTGTAATATTTCCTGTATTGAAACCACCTGTTTTACTTCAGGAGCTTTCAAGCCTTGTACATTTTGGCGAATGATCATCTGTTCTTCTTTCTTATCCGGATAATCAACAATCACCTTCATGATGAAACGGTCTTGCTGCGCTTCTGGTAATGGATAGGTTCCTTCCTGCTCTAACGGGTTTTGCGTTGCGAGTACAAGGAAAGGCTCATCCAATTTATAAGTTGTGTCGCCAATAGTTACTTGTCGTTCCTGCATCGCTTCCAGCAAGGCACTCTGCACTTTAGCCGGAGCCCGGTTGATTTCATCGGCCAGAATGAAGTTGGCGAAGATGGGCCCTTTACGAACCAGGAATTCATTCCTTGGCTGGTTATAGATCATAGTTCCGATAACATCGGCTGGCAAAAGATCGGGGGTAAACTGGATACGACTGAAATGCCCATGCACAGCTTGTGAAAGGGATTTAATAGCAAGGGTTTTTGCCAAACCGGGTACGCCTTCCAACAATACATGCCCATTAGCCAAAAGGCCTATCAGCAGGCGGTCGAGCATATAATGCTGCCCGATAATCACGCGACCTACCTCTTCCCTGAGGCGGTCTACAAAAACACTTTGCTGCTGGATTTTTTCATTCAATTGCCTGATATCATCTGCGGTATACATGTAAACGGGGTTTTGCAGTATTACGATTAGTTGCCTGAATTTCAGGCATGAAATTACGAAGGAGTCGATGCAATATGCTTGCCAAATGGATGAAAGGATAGGCCAAAAGTAAAATTAGTTAGGCCTTGAATCACAATATTTTGCATTCACAAGAGTTTTAGGTAGCTGTCTTACCCAAATAAGGCACGATTTTTAGGCTATTTGTTAGATAAATTGCTCAAAATTTCAAGATTATGAAAAAACTGCCAATCTACCTCCTTGTATCCTTTTTTGCGATTCTTACCAGTTGCAGCAAAAAAAGCAGCGGACCAACAAAAGCCGAATTACTGGTGAGTGCCACGTGGGTATTTAACAGTACCGGACTGGATGTAAATAAAGACGGTTTCATTGACACCAATTTACCCGCAGGCTATCTGAATAACTGCGACCTCGATAATACCCTAACTTTTAATGCAGATGGTACTGGTATAGTGGATGAGGGTGCTTTAAAATGCGATGCTGGAAACCCACAAACCACGCCATTTACCTGGACACTCAACGCAAGTGAAACCGTAATCAACTTTCCAAGTGCTGTTGTAAATAATATAAGTGGAGATGTTATAATTCAAAAACTCACTTCAACCGAACTCATCCTTCAGAAAGAAGTGAATATCGGCGCCCCCACTACTGTGAATATTATCATTAACATGAAACATTAAGCAAAGCATCCAGCACCTAGCATCCAGCATCTAGCACCCAGCCTTAAGCCTTAGGCTAAATACTTAGCTACAATCGGCAACCTCCTCCCCACTCCAAAAGCCTTACAGCTTACACGGATGATGGGACAGAATTGGTTTCGTTTGTACTCATTGATATTTACCAAACGGAGAATCCTTTTCACTAATGCTTCGTCGATTCCGATGGCAACAATGTCTTTCGGACTCTGTCTTCTTTCTATATACTGATAAAGCACTTTATCTAATACATTATACTCGGGCAAACTATCACTATCTTTTTGGTTAGGACGTAATTCTGCCGAAGGCTCCTTATCAATAATGTTTACAGGAATTATCTCTTTTTCCTTGTTGATATATCGTGCCAGAGCATATACCTGAATCTTATAGACATCTCCCAAAACGCTTAAGCCACCGGCCATATCTCCGTATAAGGTTCCATAACCTGTCGACAATTCACTTTTATTGGAAGTATTCAGCAATATATAACCGAATTTATTGGCGATGGCCATCAACAGGTTTCCTCTTGTTCTGCTTTGAATATTCTCTTCAGCCACACTGAAAGGAAGATCTTTGAACGAAGGCTTTAAAGCAGTAATGAAACTTTCATAAACATCCTTGATGGGGATGATCTGGTAAGGATTACCAAGATTTTTACTCAGCTGTTCTGCATCCGAAACAGAATGGTCTGATGAATACTGAGAAGGCATCAATATGGCAGTTACATTATCTTTTCCTAATGCAGCACAGGCTAGGGCCAATGTTACAGCACTATCAATACCACCACTCGAACCGAGAATGGCTTTTGTAAATCCCATCTTGCTGAAATAATCCCTTACCCCCAACACCAAGGCCTGGTAGATTTCCCTGATATTTTTCTCAGCTATAAGATATTCTACAATAGTATCGGGATCACTCGCCCTAGACACCCGCATATCCTTATCAAAAGTTCTTGCCGTTAGCGGTTCATGACCACTTCCCTGCTTTTTCACTTCATCCAAATCGGCAATAATAAAATCTTCCTGGAAATACTTTCCTTCTTTTATCAATTGTCCTCCTGCATCCATCACCAGACTGCCTCCATCAAACACCACTTCAGTTTGAGAGCCTACCGCATTGCAATAAAACATCGGCAGGTTATACTTCAATACATTGGCTCTTATCACTTCTTTCCGGTCGTCATCATGATCATAATCGAATGGCGAAGCAGAAATATTGATCATTAGGTCGGGTTGCTGGGCAATCAGTTTATCCATTGGACAAACCCTGTACAATGGATTATCTCCCAGGTTCCAGATATCTTCACAAATGGTAAGGGCAATTTTTTGTCCTTTGAATTCTATCACCTGCCAGCTATAGCCGGGTTCAAAGTAGCGGTATTCATCAAACACATCGTATGTAGGCAATAGAGATTTATAAGCCGTACCAGCTACTTTCCCTTCATACAAAAACCAGGCAGCATTGAACAGGTCTTTACCTGCTTTATCAGGATTGATTGCCGGAGCACCGATTATGACACCAATTGTATCCGCTGCGGCTTTAATAGTATCTATTGCAGCATAACTCTTATTGATAAAATCGGTGAATTCCAGAAAGTCACGAGGTGGATATCCGCACACACAGAGTTCTGTAAATACAACCAGGTCGGCTTTCTCTTTTTTAGCCTGATCGATGGCCGACAATATCTTGGCCGTATTGGCTTCGAAATTGCCGATATGATAGTTCTGTTGAGCTAAGGCGATCTTCATACTACAAAGGTAGGCGAATGGAGAATATGGCCATAGGGCCCTACTACCCGCCCACATTGAATTTTAGCTTTATATTTACAACATTACCCGACAAACTCCGTTAGAGGCATCATGAAAAAAATTGGACTTTTTGCGATTAGCTGCATTTTACTGATATCCTGTAAGGACAAGAATATACCAGACGTATCTGGCATCAAGGCAGAGCTGACCATTGAACGTTTTGAAAAAGATTTCTTCGCACTGGATACCACACAGCTTCCACAGGGCCTGGACAAACTGAATGCAAAATATCCGGGCTTTACCGGAGACTTCCTGGCTAATATACTCGGATTGCCACCAGCCTCCGATAGCAGTACCGTGGTTTATGACGCTATTAAACGATTCCTGAGAGACTACAGGCCATTAAAGGATTCAGTAGATAAGATTTTTGGCAATACTGATAACATTGAAAAAGAACTGAAGCAGGGATTGCAGTTTGTAAAATATTATTTCCCTGCTTATAAAGCACCATCAAAGCTGATTACCTATATAGGACCGATGGATGCTTATTATGAAGCTTCGCTCGGGGGCTATAGCGATGTAATCACCAGCACAGGAATGGCCACAGGATTACAACTTCATATGGGGAGTAATTTTTCAATGTATCAAAGCACAATGGGACAAGCATTCTATCCTGATTATATCTCCCGCCGTTTTACTCCGGCCACCATTGTTGTCAATAATATCAAGAACATTATTGATGATATTCACCCGGAGAAATTAGTTGGTATGCCACTGGTTGATCAGATGATTGAAAAAGGAAAGCGTTTATATATACTGGATAAGTTACTACCAACAACCGCTGACACCCTTAAGATTGGCTATACTGCTTCACAATTAAAGGGCTGTTTTGAAAATGAAGGACGTATCTGGAACTTCTTTGTAACAAACAACATGTTACTTAACAACGACCCTTCCCTGCTTAAGAACTATATGGGAGATGGACCAAAGACTATGGAATTAGGTGATGGCTCCCCCGGCTATATCGCTCTTTTCACCGGATGGCAAATTGTAAAAAAATATATGAAGGAGCATGAAGAAGTAAAACTGCCCGATTTGTTACAGACAGACGCCCATAAAATATTTGAGCAGGCGAAATACCGTCCTAAATAATCAAGACCTGATTATTTTATCTTATCCTTCAATAGCTGACGGGCCCATTGCAGATCGGGTAGGTCGTTGAAGGCATCTTTTGGCACCAGAAAAAAAGAACGGCTATCAAAATATAGATGGAAGAAATAATTAGTCTCCTTGAATGTACTGAAGCGTTTCCATTCCCAATGTTGTGTGCCTCTATCAGTCATCAGCTCAATACCGGTATCCTGCATTTCGAGAATAAACTCATCCTTGAAAGTCTGGGATCTTCTATAGATGCTTAGCGGCAGGAAAATTCTGATAGTAAGCCACAGCAAAAACCACATCAGTGAAAAGGCCAGAAAGGATATGGGCTGAATCTTATTGAAGTAAAAAAGAACGGCAGAGAGTATCGCAAATACATTCACCAGTATCACCATTAATCGTATTTCAGGTCTGCTGAAAAAGTGACTTCTTAATGCATCAAGCACCTGTTTCTTCTCATATCCAAAATGAACCTTCATTTTCTATAACTTATTGAGGAGGCGATATTACTTATTTTTCAATTC
>JBGAQE010000197.1:0-5848 GCA_044220885.1 Chitinophagaceae bacterium | reverse complement strand
AAGCTTAAGGAAATTAGTGTCGCCCAGCTTAATCTGTACATCGGTTTCGATCTCTTTCTTACCGTCCTTATATTTCATAGTACTGGACCATGAGCCACCAGAAGCTGGTGCATTACTGCTAAGGCTAATCATACTGATTTCAGGGATGGCCTTTAGCTTTTGCATGAACACATTCTTATTATCTACATTTTTATCGAAGAAATTGGTAGAAAGAGTAATGATAGCATCCTTCTTAAATCCCAGGTCCTTATTCAACGTGTAATTGATTTGCTTACCAACCATCATGGTAGCAATCACAAATACCTGAGCAATCACAAATTGTGCAACAGTCAGGCTTCTTCTGAGATTTGCGTTTCTAGACCTGCCACTTGATGAAATAACCTGATTTTTCAAAACCGTTACTGGCTTATAGCCAGATAGAATTATAGCCGGATAAAAGCCTGCGATCAGAGTTACAATTACTAACAGAAATAACAGAAATACAATAATTAGAGGCTGCTGAAAAAGATTAAAATGCAAGCCTGAAGGAATAAAGTCGCCAAATATTTTCAAAATCAACGGAGCCATTACTACTGAAAGTACTGTTGCAATAAAAGTTATCAGGAAAGTTTCGCTGATGAATTGAAAAATCAATTGTCCCTTTGAACTACCCATCGTCTTTCTTATTCCAATCTCTTTTGCTCTTTGTGAAGCCTGAGCAGTCGTCAGATTTATGAAATTGATACATCCTAACAAAAGAAGAAAAGCAGCAACAGCGAGTAATCCATAAAGCGTTGGCTTATGACCCATATGGCCATGATAGTTCCCATAGTCTGCATTAAAATGCATATCGCTCAATGGCTGTAAAAGATGTTCCGTTTTACCAGATTCACCTTCTTCTTTATGTCTGTTCTTCTCATATAAAGCCAGCATCTGGGCTTCTACCTTTTTTGGAGATGTAGCAGGTGCTAATTTCATCCACAATTGTGAAGATGAATTCGTGTTATCCCATTGTACCCAATCTCTTGGCTTCAAACTTGTTGTTTCCAATGTAGCTCTTGAAATAAAAACCTGGAAATTAAAATCAGTATTCTTATCTATGTCCGCTACAATTCCTGATACTACAGTTCGCACTGTATCATTAAAATAGATTTCACGACCCACCAGATCCGATGCAGGCGCTTTTGGAAAATACGAAGCTGCTATAGAACTAGTCAGTACCACTTTATAAGGATCCTTTAAAGAAGCTGCTGGGTTACCAGCCAGCCATTTATACTCGATTAATTTAAAATACCGCTCATCGGCATATACAACATTNTTACTGGCTTATAGCCAGATAGAATTATAGCCGGATAGAATCCTGCTATCAGAGTTACAATTACTAACAGCAATAAAAGGAATACAATAATTAATGGCTGCTGAAAAAGATTAAAATGCAAGCCTGAAGGAATAAAATCGCCAAATATCTTCAAAATCAAAGGAGCCATTACTACTGAAAGGACTGTTGCAATAAGAGTTATCAGAAAGGTTTCGCTAATGAATTGAAAAATCAATTGCCCCTTAGAACTACCCATAGTCTTCCTTATACCGATTTCTTTTGCTCTTTGTGAAGCTTGTGCTGTTGTTAGATTAATGAAATTGATACAACCTAATAAAAGCAGAAAAGCCGCAACTGCCAGTAAGCCATAAAGAGTTGGCTTATGTGCCATATGGCTGTGATAGTTCCCATAGTCTGCATCAAAATGCATTTCCTTCAAAGGCTGGAGTAAATGTTCTGTCTTACCAGTTTCACCTACTTCTTTATGCCTGTTCTTTTCATATAATTCTGTCATCAATGCTTCTACATTCTTAACAGATGTACCAGAAGCAAGTTTCATCCACAATTGGGAAGAAGAGTTCGTGTTATTCCATTGTTCCCAATCCCTTGGCTTCAAACTTGTTGTTTCCAATGTAGCCCTTGAAATAAAAACCTTGAAATTAAAGTCAGTATTCTTGTCTATATCTGAAACAACCCCTGATACTACAGATCGTATAGTGTCATTAAAATAGATTTCGCGACCCACCAGATCAGAAGCAGTAGCTTTTGGAAAATAAGCAGCTGCTATGGAACTAGTCAGCACCACCTTATATGGATCTTTCAAGGAAGCAGCAGGGTTACCAGCCAGCCATTTATAATCGATTAACCTAAAATATCTTTCATCGCATATACAACATCAGTCTGTTTCTTAAAAACAACAGGCTTAACGCCGGTAGCGCCAGGAATACTAACCTTTATTTGCCATTCTGTCCGTAATGGAGCAATAATTTCAATGCCTGTACTTTGCTTTTGTAATGCATCAGCCATTGGGCTGGTAATACCTGGATTCTTATACGATTCATCGGCAAAAGTGGATACAGTTACAGCACGGTAAATCCTATCTCCATCCTTATGAAAATTATCAAAATTGAAATCATACTGCACTAAAAGGCAAATAACAAGGGCTGCACTTATACCGATAGACAACCCAAGTACATTGATGGCTGTGAAAGCCTTATTCTTGCGAATATTCCTAAAGGCTATGGAGAAATAATTTCTAATCATGATACAGGTTTATAATTCTATTAAAAAACTCTATTCACTACAATTTTGTAAGAATCAAATTATTCTGTCCTTAATGCTTTAACTGGATTTGAAGTTGCCGCCCTTAGCGAATGATAACTCACTGCAATAATGGCCAGCAATAAGCCAACTAATCCAGCGATCAGGAAAATAACCCAACCGATCTTTATACGGAATACAAAATTCTCCAACCATCCATTCAGGAAATAAAGTGCCAGAGGAACTGCAATAACAAAAGATATCAGTGTAAGCCAGATCACTTCCTTATTCAGTAACATAAATAATGATGATACAGAAGCACCCATTACTTTTCGGATACCGATTTCTTTTGTTCTATTTACTGCATAAAGAGCAGATAAACCAAAAAGTCCCATACAGGCAATTATAACAGCCAGAATGGTAGCAACGTTTACTGTATGTAACCAGGTAGTAAAACTTTCATATCCCTTCTTCACTTCTTCATCTTCGAATGTCAATATCATTGGACGTTTGCCAGTCATTGTATCCCAATTAGCCTTAATCTTATTAATAATATCAGGAAGTGGCTGGCCTTTCTTTATCTTAACATAAGCAAAGGCATAACCCCATCGGGAACCAACCATCATATAGGCCGGAGGTATCTTCTGTGTAGCATTCCAGAAATGAAAATCCTTACTCACTCCAATAATAGGGGCACCCATTGATTTATTGATTTCATTAAGCGGAGGGCTACCTAACAATTTATAAAGCGTCTCATTTACAACAATCGGCTTTCTCACAGACGAAGATCCTTTCGTGTACTGGTCTTCTGCCAATTCCAGCCGGGCTGAATCAGTAGGCATCTTCCGGTCAAAAAATCGTCCCTTCACCATTCCGATCTTTGAAAACTCAAAGAAATTATAGTCCATCGGAATCTGGAAAATCATTTCACGTTGCCCGTTAATAAGATGTCCATTCATATTGAAGCCACTTCCGAATTTGAAATTGGCAAATGTTACATTCTCAATTGCTGGTTCTGTAGAAGCATAATGGGCAAATCGTTCAGCAAACTGCATTCGCTGAGGATCATCATATTCGTATGGATTCTCCAGTAACACTACTTGATCCTTATCAAACCCCAGCTCCAATGCGTTCATGTAACGCATCTGGTTTGAAATGACAATAGAAGAGATAATCAATAAAATACAGGTTGCATATTGTACTACTACCAATGTCCTTGATAGTACTGGACTCAATTTCACACTGCTGAATTTCCGCATCATACTTAGCGGCTTCATTCCGCTCATTACAAAAGCCGGATAAATTCCAGCCAGCAATCCCAATACTACAAATAGTATAAGTCCGCCCTTCAGGAAAAATGATACAGACAAATCAGCTGCCGAAAGCGTGGCTCCGCTTATCTGATTGAATAGAGGCATTACTATAACTGCAAGCACCAATCCAGCAAACAATGCAATTGTGATGAGCAATTGTGTCTCTACGAGGAACTGCCCAATGATATGTTTCCGTCCAGCGCCCATAGTTTTTCTTACTCCAACTTCCTGTGAGCGGGTTACAGTATGCGTAAGAGTCAATAAGATATAGTTCACACAGGCTATGATCAAAATTATCAAAGCCAGTGTTATAAGTTGGTAGATATGTTCGAGGTTAGTGAAGTGCCCCCAAGGATTACTTTCTGAGTAATGTGCTTGAGTAAATGGCATCAAAGAAAGATGAAACTCTTCTTTCTTCTTATTGGGGCCATCTTCTTTCAGTTCCTTTATAGTCTCAGCAAAATACTTCTGTGTAAATGTTTCCAGCTTTGCAGTAAACTGCTTCATATCAGTACCCTTTCTGAATTGAAGTAGGGTCACTGCCTTATAATGATTGTTACTTCTGTCTGCCATTTCTTCCAGATATCCAGGTTCACCGGCAATAGGGAAAATCATCTCATAATTGAAGCTGGAATTAGCAGGGAAATTCTTCATTACACCTGTTACTGTGTATATCCTGCTTGAATCATTAGCCATTTTAAATGTCTTGCCAACAGGGTTCTCATTTCCAAAAAATCGTTTGGCGGTCTTTTCAGTAAGTACAACATCATTTATACCACTCAATACACTAGCAGGATTTCCACTTACTAAGGGAAAATCAAATACCTTAAAAAAATCTGCATCCACTACAGCGGTCGATCGATCTTCCATTTTGAAACCTTCGCCATTTATCCAGACCAACGCATCACCAGCACTCATCACCCGCATTACGTTCTCTACTTCAGGAAATGCAGCCTTTATATCGGAACCCAATACCATCGGCATTACCAACATATTGCGTTCTTTTGCTATTGCAGGTAACAAAGAAGAGAAAAAGCCAGTCTTCTTTTCTTCATCCTTTTTGGGATTAAAAATATTTGTCGCCTCTAATCGGTAAATCTGTGCCGCATTCTTATGAAATGTATCATAAGAAAGCTCCTGTTGCAGGTATAATGCCATCAGCAGACCAAAAGCTGCAGCAATAGACAAGCCCAACAGGTTGATGCCTGTGTACACTTTCCTCTTCCAGAGGTTGCGGATGGCGATGCGGAAGTAGTTGGCGATCATTCAGATAACATTTAATTGGTTCTATATAGTTATAAGTTTTAAGTAATAAGTTTTAAGTATGTGACTGCTAAACCATATGTTCAGCATGTACAAAGGGAACTCACACAATCATACTCAAAACTTATTACTTATTACTTACAACGTATAACTCTTAACAGCTTATTCAGTTCTTAACGACTTCACCGGATTCATCAACGCCGCTCTAATTGCCTGGAAACTCACAGTTAATATAGCAATGAATACAGCTCCCAATGCCGGTATCACAAACATCCACCACTGAAGGGAAACATGATATTCATAATCCTGTAACCATTTATACATAAGCCAGCCTGCTATTGGCGCAGCAATGATGCATGAGATGATAACCAGTTTAAGAAAGCTTGCTGACAATTGCGCTGTAAGTTGTCCAATGGAAGCACCCAGTACTTTTCGTATTCCTATTTCCTTGATCCTGCGCTCTGCTGTATAGGCAGCCAATCCAAATAATCCCAAACAGGAAATGAATATTGCGAGACCGGCAAATACGCCTGCCAATTTACCTATAAGAGATTCTCCCTTAAATAAATTATCAAACTCCTCATCCACAAACTGGTACTCGAAAGGATAGGTTGGGTTATACTTCTTAAATACATTGCCGATTTTAGCTAGTCCCTCTTTAAAGTTCACCTCCGGTTTAAATCTGATATTGATAATATTAGTATTGCTTGCGTTC
>JBGAQE010000014.1:41010-48795 GCA_044220885.1 Chitinophagaceae bacterium | reverse complement strand
CCTGGTGATGTGGTTGTTATCAGATATGTTGGCCCGGTAGGAGCTCCAGGTATGCCTGAGATGTTGAAACCTACTTCCGCCATTATCGGCGCTGGACTTGGAAAATCTGTTGCATTGATAACTGATGGACGATTTAGTGGGGGCACACATGGATTCGTCGTCGGTCACATCACTCCTGAAGCACATTTGGGTGGATTGCTGGCCTTCGTACACGATAATGATATCATTGAGTTAGATGCCGTAAACAATACAATCCATTTGAAAGTGGCGGATGAAGTGATAGCAGCAAGAAAAGCACAATGGAAACAACCTGCATTAAAAGCTAAAAAAGGTATCCTGTACAAATATGCCAAACAGGTTACTTCAGCAGCTGAGGGTTGTGTAACGGATCAATAATTTGAACTTCCACATGCTGCTTATGCAGTTTGTAAAAGGAAGTAGTCATCAATAAAAAAAGTTTTATGAGTATAGTATCAGAAAAAGTTTCCAGTAGTCCAAAGGGCACTGCTGCAAAACCAGTAACTGAAGAAATAAGTGGATCAGAAATAGTGATGCGTGCTTTGTTGGCAGAAGGTACAGATACCATTTTCGGATATCCCGGTGGCGCTATCATGCCCATCTATGATGCTTTGTACGATCATCACGATACATTGAACCATATTCTGGTTCGTCATGAGCAAGGCGCAATCCATGCCGCACAGGGATTTGCAAGAGTGAGTGGCCGAGTGGGTGTAGTATTCGCCACCAGTGGTCCTGGTGCCACTAACCTGGTTACAGGATTGGCCGATGCACAAATCGATAGTACGCCATTAGTATGTATAACCGGTCAGGTGTTTGCTCATCTTTTAGGTACCGATGCATTTCAGGAAACGGATGTTATCAATATTACCACACCTGTTACCAAATGGAATTACCAGGTTACTGATGCTTCTGAAATTGCAGAAACGCTGGCAAAAGCTTTCTATATCGCAAAAAGCGGTCGTCCTGGTCCGGTAGTAGTCGATATTACCAAGAACGCCCAATTGCAGAAAGTGCCATTTTCAGGATATACTCCTTGTAATCATATCCGTAGTTATCGTCCAAAACCTATCGTAAGAAATGAGTTTGTACAACAGGCTGCTGATTTGATAAATAAAGCAGAACGTCCTTTTGTGATTTTCGGTCAGGGTGTAATTCTTGGAAAGGCTGAAAAGGAATTCCAGAAATTCATTGAGAAAGGGGGTTTACCTGCCGCCTGGACTATCATGGGTATGAGTGCTATTGCTACTGATCATCCCTTGGCAGTGGGTATGCTGGGTATGCATGGTAATTATGGCCCCAATCTTCTTACCAATGAATGTGATGTATTAATAGCAGTTGGTATGCGATTTGATGACCGTGTAACTGGTCGTTTGGATAAATATGCAAAGCAGGCGAAAGTGATTCATCTCGATATTGATCCTGCTGAGATAGATAAGAACGTAAAGACTACAGTTCCTGTATGGGGCGATTGTAAAGAAACATTGCCTTTGTTGACTTCCATGATTGAGCAGAAAGTATATCCTCAGTGGTTACAAAAGTTCAAAGATTGTCAGCAAAAGGAAGAGGATAAAGTTATAAAAGAAGAATTGAATCCTTCAACTGATATCCTTACCATGGGAGAAGTGATCAGCACCCTGAATGAATTGACAAAAGGAGAAGCTGTGATTGTTACCGACGTAGGCCAGCACCAAATGGTGGCTTGTCGTTACGCTGCCATGAACCAATCAAAAAGCAATATCACTTCGGGTGGATTAGGAACAATGGGCTTCGCATTACCGGCTGCTATCGGTGCTAAGTTTGGTGCACCCGACAGAACCGTTGTTGCCATCATTGGTGATGGGGGAATACAGATGACCATTCAGGAATTGGGTACCATTATGCAATTCAAACCTGATGTAAAGATTCTTATCCTGAATAATAAGTTCTTAGGAATGGTAAGACAATGGCAACAGCTCTTCCATGAAAAGCGCTATTCTTTTGTAAATATTGAAAGTCCTGATTTTGTACAGGTAGCCAAAGGATATTATATAGATGGACAGTCCATTTCAAAAAGAGAAGACCTGAAGAAAGCACTTAAGACCATGCTCGACCATAATGGTTCTTATCTTTTGGAAGTGATGGTGGGTAAGGAGAATAATGTGTTCCCGATGGTGCCACAAGGCAGAGGTGTATCAGAGATCGTATTGAGCAAAGAAGAAATCTGATGATCTGAACATCCTAAAAATTATTAACTACAAAAGAAATTTATCATGAGCGATACGAAACATAAACATACTCCGGCTGCAGCGGCAATTCCCGCAGGCAAACAGGAATATACAATAACGGTATACACCGAAAATCAGGTGGGTCTGTTAAACAGGATTGCCATTATCTTCTCCCGCAGGAAAATCAATATCGAAAGCTTAAATACTTCACCCAGTGAAGTGGAAAGCGTTCACCGTTTTACTATTGTTATTGAAGAAACAGAAGAGGTGGTACGTAAACTTTGCCGCCAAATTGAAAAACAGGTGGAAGTATTGAAAGCTTATTACAATACTGCCGATGAAATAGTTTGGCAGGAACTGGCTTTAAAGTAAAGTGCTAAACAGATGAAATTGCTGAAAAGTAAAGGCTGGAGAAGGCTGTTACGCGAAAACAAGGGGAGCAGTTTTAGATCCGTAAAGACGAACAAACCAGCGGTCGAAGAAAACAGATAAGCTGATTCGTACTGAACCTGGCCGGATTAATCGAATTCGTTCGGGTGCCTGGGTTGCCATCACTGGGAAACCAGCGATGATCCTGGCAAAATTAAAAGACCTTTTCCGTTACAGAACCTGAAGAAGCGATGGAGAATGAGTATTTGACGATAGGGAGGAGGTGTTTACTATAAGCTCCGCGGAAGATCGAAGACCGAAGACCGAAGACTGGCGATTGAAGACCGAAGACTGGAAGACCGAAGACTTGAAGACCGGTATTTAGACTTGAAGACCGGAAGACTGGAAGACCGGAAGACCGAAAGACCGAAGACTGGATTAATTTTGACTTTATGTTACGATTTTTTCAAGAACGACAACCAATTTATCAATTGTATTTCTTTCGGGACTTTCGGACATTCCGTCTTTCCGACTTGTATTTGTATTTCTTCCGGACTTTCGGTCTTTCCGACTTCCGGACTATTCAAAAAAGAAAGTTTTAAAATAAAATAAACAAACAATGGCAAAATTAAATTTCGGCGGTACTGAAGAGAATGTAGTAACGCGTGAAGAATTCCCACTGGCAAAAGCTCAGGAAGTATTGAAAAATGAAACAGTAGCGGTTATCGGATATGGTGTACAAGGTCCGGGACAAGCTTTGAACCAACGCGATAATGGTATCAATGTTATCGTTGGTCAGCGTAAGAATTCTAAAACATGGGATAAGGCTATTAAAGATGGTTTTGTTCCTGGCGAAACATTATTTGAAATAGAAGAAGCATTGCAACGTGGTACTATCATCTGCTACCTGTTAAGCGATGCAGCACAGATAGCTTTGTGGCCAACCGTACAAAAACATCTTACTCCTGGTAAGGCTTTGTATTTCTCTCATGGCTTTGGTATCACTTTCAATTCACAAACAGGTATCGTTCCTCCAAAAGATGTTGACGTTTTCCTGGTTGCTCCAAAAGGATCCGGTACTTCATTGCGCCGCATGTTCTTACAAGGACGTGGATTGAACAGTTCTTATGCCATCTTCCAGGATGCAACCGGAAAGGCAAAAGAACGTGTAATTGCTCTTGGTATCGCTGTAGGTAGCGGTTACCTTTTTGAAACTGATTTCCGTAAAGAAGTATATAGCGACCTTACTGGTGAGCGTGGTACCTTGATGGGTGCTATCCAGGGTATCTTCGCTGCACAATACCAGGTATTGCGCGATAAAGGACATACTCCTTCAGAAGCTTTCAATGAAACTGTGGAAGAGTTGACTCAATCACTCATGCCATTGGTTGCAGAAAATGGTATGGACTGGATGTATGCCAACTGTTCAACTACTGCACAACGTGGTGCATTGGATTGGTGGAAAAAATTCCGTGATGCAACAGCTCCAGTATTCAAAGAACTGTATGAAAGCGTTGCAACTGGAAAAGAAAGCCAGCGTTCTATCGACCTTAACTCTCAGCCTGACTACAGGGAGAAACTGGAAGTGGAACTGAAGGAACTTCGTGATAGCGAAATGTGGCAAGCTGGTAAAACAGTTCGCTCATTGCGTCCGGAGAACCAACCCGCTAAGTAACTATTAACCCTCAGAGCAATAGAAAAACCCAAAGGGGATATGGCGCTTAGCTGTATTCCCTTTGTTGTCTTTGCCATTGTATCTAATCTTCATGTCATGAATCTTTCTCCAGAAATAACAAAGGGTCTCGAATTCCATAAAGCGGCATTGCGTTTGAAAAAGGTGGTGACTAAAACACCTTTGCAACTGAACCTTAATCTTTCAAAAAAGTATCACTGCCAGGTTTACCTTAAAAGGGAAGATCTTCAAGTGGTTCGCAGTTATAAATTGCGTGGTGCTTATAATATGATGAGTTCTCTCACACAAGAACAATTGGAAAGGGGAGTGGTTTGTGCGAGTGCAGGAAATCATGCACAAGGATTTGCTTATAGTTGCCGAAAGCTTCATGTAAAAGGTGTGGTGTTCATGCCTGTCATAACTCCCAACCAAAAGATTCAGCAAACAACCATGCATGGTGATGGGGCCATAGAAGTGAAATTGATCGGAGATACATTCGATGACTGTGCAGCAGCTGCAAAAAAATATACAATTGAAAACGGAATGACATTTGTTCCTCCTTTCGATGATTATAAAATCATTGAAGGACAAGGAACTGTTGCTGTTGAAGTGCTGGAAGAGTTGAAGTATGTAGATTATCTTTTTGTTCCAGTAGGTGGTGGTGGATTAAGTGCTGGTATGGGTTCCTATTTCAAAACGGTATCTCCAGCCACAAAAATTATTGGATTGGAGCCTGAAGGAGCACCTTCTATGTTCACTGCATTGAAAGAAGGGCATCCTGTTACCTTAGATACAATTGACCGGTTTGTAGATGGCGCTGCTGTAAAACGTGTTGGAGATATCACATTCCCAATTTGCAAAGAAGTATTGGATGATATGCATCTTGTTCCTGAAGGAAAAATATGTACCACCATCCTGAAACTATATAACGAAGATGCTATTGTTGCAGAACCTGCAGGTGCCCTAAGCATCGCAGCATTAGACGACTACGCCGATCAGATAGTTGGTAAAACTGTTGTATGTGTTATCAGTGGCAGTAATAACGACATCGACCGCATGCAGGAAATAAAAGAGCGTAGTCTGTTATACGAAGGATTGAAGCACTATTTCCTCATCCGCTTTGCTCAACGTCCCGGTGCCCTTAAAGAATTTGTAAACTTCGCTTTAGGTCCTAACGACGACATAGTCCGTTTTGAGTACATGCAAAAGCATAATAAGGAAAACGCCCATGCGCTGGTAGGAATCGAATTAAAGAACCGGGAAGATTATGATACTCTTCTGAAGAATATGGAGAAGTATAATATTAATTATACGGCGTTGAATAAGAATGATGAGTTGTTCTCTTACTTAGTTTGATAGTTGGAATAGGCAGTTTAAGAGTTTAAAGTTTAAGGTTTAAGGTTCTGAAGTGCGACACCCGAATAAATTTCTTTCTCGATAATTTGTAACAATAAGTCCACTGTAAAAAACCAAAAATTAAACTGACTTTGTTAAATTATGGAGTTACACATCGGAACTTTAAACCTTAAACTTTAAACCCTTAAACGTGCAAATAGGGTTTTTATGCCTTCTTCTTCAACTTCCTCACCTGATTCAAAAACGCCATCAAATCTTTCGGCAACGGTGCTTCCAACGTAAGCTTCTTCCCATTGGGTAATGGAAGAATCAACTTGGCAGCATGCAGTGCCATACGATTCAATAAGGGTCTTTCTTCGTCTTCTTTTTTTGAGAGCTTGAAATTCCTTTTGAGAGTGGATAATAATATCGGTTTGGGATCACCGTATAATTCATCACATAGAATGGGATGTCCTTCGTTTTGCATATGCACACGGATCTGGTGCGTGCGGCCTGTATGGATCTGGAAATTCACCAGAGCGAATTTCCCGAGGTCTTCCACCACTTCATAATCTGTAAGACTCACCTTTCCTTTTGAATGGATGATCATCTGTCCTCTTTTAGCAGGGTTCTCCATGATGCCTGCTTCAATGCTTTTCGCTTTTTCAGTAGGAACACCTTGTACGATTCCTGTATAGAATTTCTCTACACTTCTGTCTTCAAAAGCTACTGAGAAATAGCGATGAGCCTCTTCGTTTTTTGCGAAGATAATAACACCGCTGGTGCCGCGGTCGAGGCGATGCACAGTGAATATCTGTCCGTATTTCTCCTGAAGCATTGTTTTCAGGGATACTTCTTTTCCTTCCCTGTCGGGTATACTCAATAAACCTGCTGGTTTATTTAGCGCTATAAAATCGTCGTTCTCAAAAAGTATCTCAGGCTTCATGTATTGTTATTTCTTGACGCGGGTGATGAAAGAAAGGTTACTTCCAATCTTTAACCAGCGGTTCATGATTTTTGAAAGAAGGGAACCGTTTGATGCAGGATCTTTGCGGCTGTAAGTGAAGTAATCCAGGATTTCATAACCATGCTTGTTGAGCATTGTCAGCATAGCAGGTATCACCGGTTCAAAAAGATGGTCTGGGGTACGTGCAGGATCAGCCCAGTCGTCAGAGAATTGTTTCTTCAATCCTAACTTATAATAGAAATGCTGCATCCGGAAACTGATCGAATATTTATTAGGAACATTCACTACCAGTATTCCATCTTCATCCAATAATGTCTTTGCTTTTTCCAACCATTCATTCGGATTAGGAACATGTTCTATAACATGGCTCATATGAATGAGCGAGTATTTTGTATCTGTAGTAAACTGTTCAAATTGCTGGATCTTAACTTTTACTCCAAGGCTTTTTGTTACAAAAGCACCCATCTTCTCCGATACATCTAATCCTAATGCTTCTTTATAATGGGGAGTAGCAGCATATAAGAAGGTTCCCATTCCTGATCCGATATCAAGCACGGCTGTGCGCTTCTTATCGTAATTAAGAAGATTAGCTACTTCTTTCTTGAACATCTCAACGCCAGAGGTAGGGACATCTGTAGTATCAGATAATGATAGCTGATCGGAATACTGGAAATAGTCTGCATACGCAGCATCAATGAAATGCTGGTTATATACAGGACGTGGTGACTGATAAATCAGTTTACAATTCTTGCAGGTAGTATAGGTATACTGCAATTCACTTCCGAAACGCTCATATACAGTGGCCTCGGTGCTGTTACAGAAGGGACAGGGAACAGTTTCCCATGCCTGCGGTATGTAAGGGGGCTTAGCGGCAGAACTCATATGACTTAATTATGGATTTTTCTTTTTGTAAGAAGTATTCAGGTATTTAAGAAGACGCACTTCTTTCTCTGACAGGAAACGCCATTTACCACGATCCACATTCTTCTTGGTTAGGTTGGCATACATTACACGGTCGAGGTTCTTTACATCATATCCGAGGAATTCAAATATGCGACGAACTATTCGGTTACGCCCGCTATGAATTTCAATACCTATAATGTGTTTGTTTTTTGGATCAGGCCATGCCAGTACATCTGGGGCAACAAATCCATCTTCCAATGTGATGCCATTCAATATCTGATCGAAATGCGCTTTTGTCAATTGCTTGTCTAGCG
>JBGAQE010000014.1:0-40951 GCA_044220885.1 Chitinophagaceae bacterium | reverse complement strand
GAGTTCACCATCATTAGTCAGCAACAGTACACCTGTGGTATTTCTATCCAATCGACCAATAGGATATACTCTTTCTGTTGTGGCATTCTTCACTATGTCTAATACAGTTTTTCTTCCTTGAGGATCTTCAGTAGTAGTAATATAATCTTTTGGCTTATTGATAAGTAGGTATACAAGGTTCTTCTTTGCGGTCAAAGATTTTCCCATGTATTTAATATCATCCTTTTCGCTTACTTTAAATCCGGGTTCAACAATCTTTGCTCCATTTACAAGTACCTTACCTGATTTTACAATATCAGCAGCATCGCGACGCGAACAAATGCCTGCATGTGCCAGGAATTTATTCAAAGGCATATTGCCATTTGATTTTGCTGGAGATGCAGGAGCAGTTGCTGAAGGTGTTGCTGTTGTTGCAACAGGAGTAGCTTTACCTTTTGATACCGTGAGTACTTTCTTAGCACCAGGTACAGCAGGTGTAACTGATTTCTTTGCTTCGATAACTACTGGAGCTTTTTTATCTGGAGTAACTGCTGCAGGTTTAGCAGCAATAATCTTAGAAGGGTCTTTTCTTAACTCAGGTCTGATAACTCTTTCTCCCGGAGCATTACCGCCGCGACGGTTTGTAGTTCTATCATCTTCCCTGTTTGTATTGCCGTATCGTGGTCCAACGCCACCTTGCTGACGCATCATTCGTGCATCTTCTTTCTTCTTGGCAAAATACTCTTTAGTCTCCTGACGAATTTTTTTCTTTTCCTGACGGATACGTTCTTTCTTCTTCGCTCCGCTTTCTTTTTTCTCGATGAATTTCTGGAATGCTTTTGCCATGTTGGGTTGTTTGCTGTTTTGCAACAGTAATTGTAAGTTGTACTTTTATTTAAATCTACGATAGGCTTTAGGTTCAATATGTTCCATTTGTTCCATAGGAATCCAAACCAAAACCTTCACTCCAAATTTCAGAGGCTCCTATGGAACTTCTTGAACTAATTTAACCTATTGAACTAATAAAATTTATTACGCTTTATTAGCGAGCTGCCCACACGCCGCATCAATATCCTTCCCCCTGCTCTTTCTCAAACGGGCATTCACCCTGTTACGATCGAGATGGTTCATGAATTCTTCCACCACATTTTCTTCGGGTTTCTGGAAATGCGCTCTGTCAATAGGGTTATACTCGATGATGTTTACGAGGTCGGCAGGAACCTGACGATATACTTTTATCAATTCATCCGCATCTTTGATGCTGTCATTGAAATTCTTGAAAAGGATGAATTCGAAAGTGATCTCGTTGCCAGTCATCTTATAGAAATAATTCAGGGCATCGATCAATGCCTTGATATTATTGGTGTCGTTGATCGGCATGATTTCATGACGCTTCTGATCATTAGCCGCATGTAATGAAAGGGCGAGTTTGAACTTCACCATATCATCTCCTAACTGCCTGATCTGTTTGGCAACACCTGCAGTAGAAACAGTGATCCTGCGTGGACTCATTCCTAATCCATCTGGAGAACTGATTTTTTCAACGGCTTTCAACACGTTCCTGTAGTTCATGAGGGGTTCACCCATTCCCATGAAAACGATATTGCTCAGTTTCTTCTCGTGTACTTTTTCGCTTTGCTGGTTCAGCAACACCACCTGATCGTAGATTTCATCGAAATGAAGGTTGCGTTTGCGTTCCATATATCCTGTTGCGCAGAACTTGCAGGAAAGGCTACAGCCAACCTGTGAAGAAACACAGGCGGTTTTACGCTCTTCTGTTGGAATCAACACCCCTTCAATGAGGTGACCATCATGGGTTTTGAATCTTGATTTGATAGTGCCATCCTCGCTATATTGGGTGGCATCAACGGTCAGGGCAGGGAGGGTAAAATGCTCCCCTAATTTTTGACGTAAGTCCTTGCTTAGGTTGGTCATATCAGCAAAACTGTGGGCATGTTTTTGCCACAGCCACTCGTAAACCTGCTGGGTGCGGAATTTCTTCTCGCCCAGCGTATCGAAGAACTCCTGGAGTTCCTCTTTTGTCAAATCCCTGATATTCTGAATCTTACTAATAGACATGGCGCAAAGATAATCAATGATAAGAGGTTATCCTGATTTGATTGTTTTGCCGGATATTTGATAAAAATAGGGCGGATGGCCAGAAACCCCGTTTTCAGGCCCTTCCCCGGGTTTAACCCTCTAAAGCTTAGATCTATATGAACACAATGTATGTCGTAGATGCTGTCAGAACCCCCATAGGGAAATATGGTGGGGCCCTTAGTTCGGTACGTCCCGATGACCTTCTGGCTCATGTGATTAAAGCAATTGTGGTGCGAAATCCGGGAATCGATGTAAATGCCATTGAAGATGTGATTGCAGGTGCCGCCAACCAGGCCGGAGAAGATAACCGCAATGTTGCCCGGATGGCCGCTTTGCTGGCCGGATTACCAGTTACTGTTGCAGGAACCACCGTAAACCGGCTTTGTGCATCCGGACTTCAGGCTATAATGGATGCTTCGCGAGCCATTCAGTGTGGGGATGGAGAATTGTTTATTGCAGGTGGCGTAGAAAGTATGACTCGTGCTCCTTTCGTTATGGCAAAAACGGCAACGCCATGGAACCGTACTCCGGAAGTATTTGATACAACTATCGGTTGGCGTTTCACCAATAAGAGACTCGCAGAATTATATCATCCTTTCTCCATGGGTGAAACTGCTGAGAATGTTGCCAAGCAATATAATATCAGTCGTCAGGCGCAGGATGGTTTCGCCATGCGCAGCCAGGAAAACTATTTTGCAGCTTTAGAGAAGCAACGATGGAATGATGAGATAGTAAGTGTTGAGATAGCTTCCAATAAAGAAGAAAGGGTTTTTTGTGAAAGGGATGAACATCCACGACGCACGTCGATGGATCGTTTGGCTGCTCTCAAACCAGCCTTTGCAAAAGACGGAACTGTAACAGCTGGGAATTCATCTGGTATCAATGATGGTGCAGCAGCTATGTTATTAGCCAGCGAAACGGCTGTTGAAAGATATAATCTTCGTCCACTTGCCAAAGTAAAAGCAATGGCTGTTGCCGGAGTGGATCCATCCATAATGGGTATAGGTCCTGTAGCCGCAACAAGAAAAGTATTAGACCGCGCCGGATTGCATGTAGATGATTTAGGGTTGATAGAATTAAATGAAGCCTTCGCCTCCCAGTCAATAGCCTGCATCCATGAACTCGGTCTTGATTTGGAAAGAGTCAACGTTAATGGTGGTGCTATTGCTTTAGGACATCCACTCGGATGCAGTGGTGTTCGTATCTCCACTACATTATTGCATGAAATGAGAAGAAGAGGTGTTCAGTATGGAATGGCAACGATGTGTGTGGGAGTGGGGCAGGGGGCGGCGATAATTTTTGAAGGAGTATAATTGCAAGTTCAATATGTTTAATAAGTTCAAGAGGTTCCAAAGGGCCGACTAATAGTTGGCACTTTGGGCTGTAAGAGTTTTTAATCTTAGAGTCGACAATGACCTCTGCGCCTCCGCGTCTCTGCGGTAAAATAATCAATAACTAAAAAGGCTAACTATTAGTCAGCCCTCTGGAACATATTGAACATATGGAACATTATATTACTCCAATCCTTTAATTAACTCCAAAACCTTTTTTCTCACCTTCCCCAAATCATGACTCCCATTACTTATCATCCCAATAAATAGTTTTTTCTCCGGGTAATAAAAGTAATCTGCGCGGAAGCCACCTTGGTCGCCGGTATGTCCGATGGCTCTTAATCCTTCGAAAGTTTCAGTAAACCAATCGAATCCTATATTCGGTGGAATGGTGTCTTTCCAGTTTGATGGAGTGAATACACTTCGTGCCTGTTTAACCGTGCTATCACTTACGAACTTATTTTTTTGTATTGCCTCTTCATACATCAATAGTTCTTCCACCGAACTCCATACCCCGCCATTACCAGAAGCGCAGAATGTTGATATTCCCCAAAATCATATTCCTGCCATTTTCCATTCACTTGCTGATACCCGTGCGATACACCTTTGTCAGGAAAGGCACCATCAGTTATTACACTAGTCACCATTCCTGAAGGATTGAAGATGTATTCCTTAATATATTGCTGCCATTTCTGTCCGCTGACTTTTTCAACAATCAATGCCAATCTGAAAGCTGGGTTAGAGTATTCGAATTTCTCGCCCGGCTGAAAGAGTAAACTATCATTCTGAAGTATTGGAGCAAAATTCTGTTCATCATTTGCTGTAAGGAAGAATACACTGTCTTTTTCAACAGGTCGGTTATCAGGTAATCCCGAAGTATGACTTAGGAGGTGTTTAATTTTTATATCCTTCACCAGGTTGCTATCCTTGAAATTGGGGAAGTACTTGAGTATCGGATCTTCGATAGATAGTTTTCCTTGCTCCTGCAATTTCAATATGGCGAATCCAACAAAGGTCTTTGATACAGAACCTAAGTTGAAAAGTGTTTTTGAAGTGATGGGGACTTTTGTATTGATATCTTCCACTCCATATCCTCTTTCGAACAAGATTTCCTTATTGGGTTTGGCAACGATGATTGCAATGCCAGGTCCATCGGCTTTTATTGTAGAGCGGAAATAGAGGTCCAATGAGTTTTGGAAATTCTCTTCCTGGTGGGCTTTCAGTTTGCAGGAACTGAGTAGGGAGAGGGCTATTAGTAATTTGAAAAAAGAATTGATTTGGTTGTTTTGCATGCTTTAAGGTACAAAATTGGTTGTAAATGGTTCAAAACCCTAAGGGTTTTGAACCATTTACAACTTTAGTTTTAGTTTGGCCGATACAACTGGTTGTAAACCGAGCAAATTCTTGAGCTGCATCTATAAATTGCAGCGATGCCAATAAATAAAAAATACCTGGTTGACTTTTCTCCTGAACGTTTTTTTCACGTTTATAATAGGACAAACAATTATGAACTGCTTTTCAGGGGGCCGCACAATAAGACTCATTTTTTGAATCTTGCAGAAGAGAGACTATCTTATCTGTTGGATTTTTATTCATGGTGCTTATTACCAAACCATTTTCATTTTCAAGTAAAAACTAAATCCATTGAAAGCGCACTAGATCATTTGTCAAAAATTGCTAGTACTAAATTGACATTAACGGAAGCCCGATTTCTCAGAGGGGAGCGTTCCTTTGAAGAATTAACATTGAGAGCTTGGACTGCGGTATTTCAGTCATACACGGAAGGATTTAATACGATGTACAAAAGAAAAGGGAATTTATTCTATTCATCTTGTAAAAGGGTAGATATCGAAAGCGAAGAGCATTTTCGCAAATCGATGGTTTATATTCACACTAACCCAGTAAAGCATGGTCTTATTGAAGATTTCCGACAGTATGAATGGTCGTCGTGGAATCAATATATGTCGCAAGGGCGAACAATTATTCCAAAAGAGGAGACATACAAAATTTTTGGGAACCGGCAAGGGTTTTTGATGGCACATGAGGTGCAGCAGCTCTTCATTTCTGAGCAGGATTGGTGGATGTTGTGACCCATGGTTCAAAACCTTAAGGGTTTTGAACCCTATTAACCCCTAACCCTACAAACTCTCTCAATACAACCTATACAACAACTTCTTCACCATCCTGTAATTCGTGAATATAGAAAGCACTATCAAACCGATAGCCGCCAGCCAAACCGTTGGATGTAATACCGGAGATATATTAGAACGACTTACCAAAAGGAAATTATAAAAACTCCATTGCAGCAAAGAAGCAGTTGCTAATGCACCTAATACAATAAAAATATAGATAGGAATGAATTGCCTTGATACCCTTTGACTTAACCAGTTAGGAGAATAACCCAATGTCAATAAGAGTTGAAGATTATCCTTACTTCGGGCAATCATTAATTGTAAATAGAATGAGAACAGTAATAATGCTAATAATACCACCATCAATCCAAATACGGCCAAACCACTGAAGATGCCCTGCAATACCACCTTAACCCTTCCGAATTTTGTCTTGTCCTTATTTACTTCGTAGTTCTTTGATTTGAGATAGTTCAGGAATTCAGGACTATTTGCGTCTTTAGTTTTTATATAGAGTCTCGATGCTCTTACTTCCTGTTGCGGCCCGCCAAATTGTTTATTGGCCCAGCTTAGGAAATTGGCGGGTACTAATATGGAATTGATACGATCGCTTAAGGCTACGATTCTACCCCTGAATACTGTTCGGGTACCATCGGGAGCAAAACAAATCACCTGTATACCAAGACTGGTGGCGGTTTCTTTTGAAATCTGTGGTAATCCATATCCCGGAGCAAATACATTATATATCTCAAGAAAATCAGCCGCGAATATTATAGGTACTTCTTCCTGACCTTCCTGCCAGGTAAATGTAGGTGGGACGGTATCTATAAAATCATCATCCAATGCTTCCATGAAAAAATCACTAACAAAAGGAACAAGACTTCCTCCACTTAATTGAATCCTGAAATTATTTGCCATCAGAGGAGTGATATCAGATACAAATGGCTGGGCCTTCATATCCTCAATATCCTTTGCATTAAACAGGTTCTTCTCCAGGTTCCCCATTGTTTCATTAGTGATGTTCTTCCTCACTGCAATAAAATCGAAACCATTTTTCTGTGGCGCATCTTTCCCCAGTAACTGCTGGATATTGATGAACATCTGGATGGAACATAGCAATAGCAATACCCCTATCCCTAATCCGATATAGGAAAACCAACGGGAACTGCGATTGGTTCCGGTTTGGAGAAGGGGTTTGATATGTTTGAAGGAGACTATGATTAGTTTGATTTATAACTGGGATTAATAAGATTATTTTGATTAGCTGGGATTTTGATTTTTAACTGAGATTTATTTGATTTATGAGATTTGCTGGGATTTTAGTTTTGTCAATAATCATTGTTAAAAGATCTTAATTTATTAAACCCTTGCCGGCTGTTTCATTTTCGCCCTACGCATTGCTGCGGGGGCAAGCATTTTCACATCTCCACATCTCCACATCTCCACATTCTCACATTTTATCCGCATTTTCAAATTTTCAAATCATCAAATTTTCAAATTCCTAAAGGTGCAACAACCTTTCGAAAGGGAAGTAGTCTATCCTCTCCAGGTCGGCGAAAATAATCGCTGCCCCTCTTGTCTTAGCCTCTTCCAGCATCAGTTCCATAGCCTTTTGTGAATTGGCTGTGTCGAGATGACTGAATGGTTCATCCAATAATAAGAAATCGAAAGGCTGCATCAGGCTTCGGATGATGGCTACCCTTTGTTGCTCTCCATAAGAACAGGTGCGACAAAGAGAATTGAGCTTTGATCCGATTCCCAAACGCTCTACCATTTCGGCAATCTTTTCTTCCTTATGAAATGGATTCAGTAAACGCTTGATATTGATATTTTCTAAAACAGTTTGCTCAGGAAACAATCTTAAGTCCTGTAATACGATACTTAAACGATTCGTTCTGATGGATGCTAATTCTTCCCTGTTAAAAGAAGAAAAATTCTTGCCATCATACTGAATGCTGCCATTGAAATCGTTTCGCATTCCGTATAGGAAATGCATAAGCGATGTCTTACCACTTCCGGAAGGAGCTACAATCTTTATATATTCCCCTTTCTTGAATTGTAGCGACTTCCCCCATATTTCAGAACGGGTAGCCCTCTCAGCTTCAAAATAAGTGGGTAATATTTGTTTCAGTTCCAGTTGCATCAGTAAGAGTTAAAAAAGCCACAGACCAATTCGACAACTGATCTGTGGCTTTCTTATAATTGTTTTATTATTTATCAACTGAAGGAGGTGGTGCTACTATTGTAGTAGTATCAACAGCAGGTTCCATAACCTCTACATCATTATATCTGTTTCTTTTCTTCTGTATCAATCCCATTTCGTTGATGTATTTGTTCAACTGCTTCAAACTGTTTGTTGATTTGTCAACCAGGTTTATTTCCAATAATCCTGTAGAAGAATTGCCACTGAATTCTCCGTTGGTTGATATTACATCCTGCCACATTTTTAATGAAAGCTCTAAAGCTTCATTAACAGTACTGTCTTTTGAACTTGCTTTTGAAGCAACCAGTATTTTTTGGATGTCAACAAACAATGCCAGACTAGAACCCGAAATACGGGAAGTGAAAGGTTGTTTGTTTGAGCCACCTGCCAGGAACTTGGTTACATATTCTTCTGAGTTGCTTGCTGCAAACCAATCTTTGTTCAACTGATAATTGATTTTTCCAAAGGATGCTGAATCATTACCAAGTTGATTACTCAATGTTGTGATTAGTTTATCAAATGCAGGCTTATCATTGATAGAGGTTGCAAAAAGCACTTTCACATCGGGTTGCGAAGTTGTGTATTCGGTTGGAGCCCCACCATCATAACCTGGAATGCTAACCTTAGTTTCTTTCATTGTAAAATCAGAAACCGCTACCAGCAATTCACCTTTATTCGCTTTTACGAATTCATCAATGCTATAATTTGCTTTTTCAAGGAAACCATTGGTTAAGCCATCAACGCCTGTAAGTTTCAATAACTCTTTCAATCCTTCAGGAGGATAATTCATTCCTAAAACTGCGATCACATTTTGTGACGGGATACGATCGATCACTTCAGAACTCAGATTCTTGGAAGGATATTTTTTGTAAAGAGCCGCCAATTGGTCGTTTACATATGATTTTGTCTTTACTGTTATTTTACCATTATCGAAATTGATAGCACCTGTAGAGATATTGCCTTTGAAAAGATCATTTACTTTCATAAGACTCATCATGCCACTACCAAGGTCGCCAAGGTATTGTTCGCCATTGAGCCAGAAATGAAGATCGCCTGGTTCTTTCAAAAGACTTGTAAAACGATCGTCATCACCAATACTTGCACTTCCTTTGATGTCGAAAATAGCCTTGCCATATATCACCAGGCTATCAACTGAAAGACCGCGTGGAATTTCGCCATTACCAGTTCCGGTAAAATTATTAAATGCATTGAGCATTGGGGCATCACCTAAGAACGCAAAATTTGTTTTATTCCAGAGTACAACAGCGTCATTACCCATACTCACGGTTTTAAAATCGCCGCTAGTTGCTACATCACCTTTATTAGTTGCTTTCTTTACGAAAGATTCGAATGCAGCAGCATCTTTAAGGGAACCTTCAAAAGCTACATAACCGCTCTTGCCTTGTTTTTTTACAAACATGATAAGGTCGGCCTTTGTATCAACACCAGAATTTTCTGGATCTTCCATCAACTTACGGGCAAGTGTGTCTTTTACTTCGGCATACATTTCTTTGAATAAATCACCTTCCTTTATTTCTTTCCAGGAAAGTTTGGAAGAAAGGGAGGCGCTGTTCAGTTGTAATACCAGCACCGCATCTTTTGGAACCGGTATATTGCTTTTATTGCCACAAGAGAAGAGCAGTAATGACCCAGCAAGAGCCATTAACAGAAGAATGGGATAACGTTTCATGTTAGTGATATAGGTTTTGATTCATCAAATAAAAGAAATATTACTGATAGTCGAAAGCGGAATCGTTTCCTGTGTTCCCTTTCGCAAATCTTTGCATACAAAGGTATTGTCGGCAATTTCACGGCTACCTATTATTATGATGTACGGTATGCCCTTCTTTTCAGCATATTTGAACTGCTTGTCGAACTTAGTGGTTTCATGGTACAATTCACATCTAACCCCGGCAGCCCTTAATTGTTGCATGGTTACAAACGCAGATTTTGCTTCTTCCGTACCCTTATTGAAAAATAAGACCTGGGTGCCTATCTGTACCGTTTCAGGGAAAACCTTTAATTCCTCCAGCACATCATAAATACGGTCAAGCCCGAAGCTTACTCCCACTCCGGGAATTCCTGGTACTCCAAATAAACCTGTAAGGTCATCATATCTTCCCCCTCCACCGATACTGCCTATTTTAACTGTCTCAGGAGCCTTCGCTTCGAATATGATACCGGTATAATAGTTCAGTCCACGGGCGAGAGTGAAGTCTATGAAGAGTCGGGAGTCGGGAGTCAGGAGTCGGGAGTCGAACAAGTATTCGATTTCTTCAATTCCTTTGTTCCCAGTTTCAGAATCTTTGAAAAGTGTTTTGATCTTTTCGAGTTTTTCTTCATTCGAACCATCAATAGCCAGATAGGTTTCGATGATCTGTATCTGTTCGTTGCTTAACCCCCTAGTCGCTAATTCCTCTTTTACTTTTTCCAATCCTATCTTATCCAGCTTATCGATAGCTACAGTGATATTTGTGAGTTGATCAGATCCGCCACATAACTCAGCCAATCCCGCCAGTATCTTTCTTGAATTCACCCGCAACTCGTAACCCGTAACCCGCAACCTTGTAAAAACCTCATGATATATGTTCGCTAATTCAATTTCATTGATCAGTGCCGTACTTCCTACTACATCACAATCGCATTGCCAGAATTCACGATAGCGACCTTTTTGGGGACGGTCGGCCCGCCACACCGGTTGAATCTGGTATCTTTTGAAAGGAATTGGTAACTGGGCATGATTCATTGCTACATACCGGGCGAAAGGGATGGTGAGGTCGTATTTCAAAGCCCTTTCAGTTAGGTCTGGACTGCTTTTTCCTTCCAACGCTTTTTCAAACCCTAATTGTGCCCGGTCTTTGTTTTTCGGATCTGCAATACCGTTATTAAGGATCTTGAAAATCAGTTTGTCGCCTTCTTCGCCATACTTCCCCATCAGTGTTTCGAGGTTCTCCATAGCAGGAGTTTCCAATGGCTGGAAGCCATATAGTTCAAATACCTGTTTGATAGTATCAGTGATATAATTCCTTTTTCTTACCACTTCTGGTCCAAAATCACGGGTGCCCTGAGGTAAGGAGACTGTTACTTTTGCCATGAGCTTTTATTGTTGCGGGTTTCGTGTTATGAGTTACGGGTTATGGGTTGCGAGTTACGGGTTTTTGTTTGATATTTTGCAATGATGGCATCACAAGCTTTTTCAATAAGGTCGTAAGCTTCGTGATATCCTGAAAGAGGGCCGCTCCAGGGATCGGGTACATCCATATTCCGGCCCGGATACACTTCATCCATCAGCAAAACCACTTTGTTATCCTGATAGGCATTCCTGGCTACCCTCTTCATATCATATTTCACATCCCTTGCCAGTGCATAAATAATATCGAAAGTCTCAAAGTCGGAGGCTTTTAGTTGTCTTGAGATCTGATGACTTATATCAATTCCATGTTCCAATGCCACTTTCTGAGACAGTTTATGTGGCCCCTCTCCATTATGAAATCCATTGGTACCTGCACTATCCACCATCCAGGATAATCCTGCTTCACGAACTTTTTCTTGTAATATGCCTTCCGCGAGGGGACTTCTGCAGATATTCCCGAGGCAAACCATGAGAATTTTCATTGGTGCAAAGATAGGGGGCAAGGGCTGGATGCTTGATGCTAGATGCTTTTTATGCTTAAAGCCAAAAGCCTAAGGCCTAGGGCCTGGGCCTAAAGCTTATTTAGATAACTGAACAGAGTATTTGCCTTCGAAATTGGTTATGATTGGATTTAAATTATTTTGATCCCATCTAAATAAAGCAAATGACAAATCCTCCAAAAGCATCAAGCCTAAAAGCCTAGGCGAATTTAACAAGCGCAAAGCCAACCTGTTTGTTTTGATAAGTAGGAAAAATGCGGTTTTGGAATCTCTTTTCCCAAACAACCATTTGCGGATAGTAGGGTATATAACATATGCCAGTCGGGTGGAACCGATACCGATACCAGCGCCGGCAACAACATCTTTAAACCAGTGCTTATTATTATAGATGCGCATATAGGCTACGGATGTGGCCATGGCATATCCACCTATTCCATACCAGATAGATCGGTCTTTGTATTCCTGATAAAGAAATTCAGCTCCAGTGAATGCGACAGCAGTATGTCCAGATGGGAAACTCAGATAATCGGCAGCATCGGGTCTTAGCTGATGTGAAATTTCTTTAACCGGATTTACGATAACTCCCATTATAGCATGTGAAATGAAATACAGCATCACCTGATCACGGAAATTGTTTTTTCCTTTTACGCCAACAGCGGTCAATGCAAAAACAGTAAGTCCCGGAGTATATTGAAAGTAATTATCCAGTTTGGTTTTGCTATGAGGATTGTTCACCCACACTTCTTCCTGTATGTTCTTATCAAGATCTTTCAATGGTTTTATCGTCAACGCTAAAACACCATAAGAGGTAAGTGCAGCAGGGAAGATGAATTGCTTGTAATTTTTTTTGGAGGATGGAACTGAATCTTTATTTGGTAAAACACTTCTTGCAGAGTCAGTCATCTGTGCATTCAATGAAGTAAAACTTGTGCTAACTGCAAAAATAAAAATCACAATTTTTCTTGCTGCTCCATTATTCATGAACTATAAAATATTAATTGAATGATTACTTGTAAAAGTAGGTGAATAGTCGGAAAGACCGAAAGACCGGAAGTCCGGAAGAAAATACAAAATACAAGTAGAGGAGAATGGAAGTAGGGAAGTAAGGGAGGAGAATACAATTTCAACTATTAAAAGAAATACTTGGAGACGCATGGAATATCTCCGCTGTATTAAATCTATAAAGTCCAAAATGCATACCATTTGTTAGCCCTCTGGAACTTATTAAACGTTTTGAACCTATTGAACTTCTCCTCCCTTACTTCCCTACTTCCATTCTCCCCTACTTGTATTTTTCTTAGTCTCTGCGGTGAAAAAAATTTAACAATACATACTACCCGCAATTAATTATTCCGTAACACTTCAGAACCTTAAAGTCAAGGCACAAGCTGTTGCCAACTAGTAGGCCCTATGGACCGTCTTGAACAATTGGAACCTCTGGAACTTTTATGGAATCCTGCCGCTTTCCGCATCTAATTAGTAACTAAAACCAGGCATCATGAAACCAGAAACCATCTTACAAGCCGACCTTCTCGATATTGTTTTCGAGAACCGTAATAAGGATTATGGAGCCTATACATTACGTCGTGATTATAATGGCAGAATGATAATAGCTTTATCAGGAATGCTGGCCATTGCATTAGTATTTGTGCTGCTGAATGTCTGGAAAGGAGATAAAGCAGTAGAACAGATTGTAAGGAGTGTTGTGATACCACCCGATGTAAATGTTAAACAGGTAGAAATTGTTAAACCACCGGCTGAACCGCCTGCACGTAAACCAGTGGCCACAATAAAGGATATGACTCCAAGAATTGTTCCTGATCATATGCCTGTAGACCCGCCACCAACAGTTGATGAACTTGACAATGACGATAAAGCTATTGGAGCTGTAAATCAGGAAGGGGAGAAGCCAACAACCTTACCTCCTGTTAAGGAAAGTACAGGTACCGCTCCGGCAGCAGCGCCAGAAGCAGCAGCTCCTGAAATTTTAGTAAGGGCTGAAGTGATGCCCGAATTCCCAGGTGGTGAAGCCGCTTTGCATCGCTTCCTCCAACGAAACCTGAAGTTTGACTTCGGTGATATGGAACCCGGTTCCCGATTGGAAATCCGTTGCCGCTTCATAGTGGATGTGAATGGGAATGTAACCGGAATCGGTATTTCAAAGAGTGCCGGAAAGGACATATACGACAATGAAGTAACCAGAGTAGTGGGTAAAATGCCAACCTGGAATCCAGGTAAACAGAACGGTCGCAATGTAAATGTCTATTTCACACTTCCAGTAGTGGTGGTGGTACCAGAATGATAATCAGGATACCCGGATTTACCGCTGTTGTAATTTTTTAAATATCGGTATTGTTCGGGTATCTTTTTCAGCTAAAAAACCTATCTTGCCCGTATCCAAATTGCCAACGCATGTCAACAGATTTTGAAGAAAAAAGAAAGAAAGCTTATGCCGGAAGAAGGTCCATCATGGACATGGGCATGGGGCTTTTAATTGGCGGACTTGGTGTGTTCATTGCATTTTCAGATAAGTTCGGTATGAAGATAGATCTGGAACCCCAGTTCAAGTATGCTTTCGCAGGATTATGTGTGCTTTATGGAGGGTTCAGGGTTTACAGAGGGTTTCAAAAAAATTATTTTAAGGAATGAACCGAATTGTGTCCTCGTCGCTTGTCAATAAATGGTTGCTTTTTGTTGCTTGCCTTCCCCTCTTTCTTATCGGGTGTTCGGGTAACAAGAATGCTGCTGCAATAACTGATACCCTTACATCAGGTACAATCAATATCAGTGTGGACGAATCTTTCCGCCCGGTAATAGATTCTCAGATTCAGGTATTCGAATCATTGCATCCCGAAGCAAAAATTGTTGTTCATTATAAATCGGAAGCAGATTGCTTGCGTGACCTCGATGTTGATAGCATCAGGATGGTAATAGTTACCCGGGGCTTATCGGATGATGAACAGAAACAATTGAAAGATACTCTTACCTACGTTCCTACATTTGGTGTATTGGCATATGATGCCATTGCAGCTATAGTAAATCCACAAACTCCAGACTCTCTGTTCACCATGCAAGATATCCGCTCCCTTGCTAAAGGCACTAGCGGATTGCCATATAAGATTGTTATGGATGGGAAGAACTCCACCAGCACCGTTCGGTTTATTGTAGACTCTTTGTTAAAAGGTGACAAGATCGGGGCAAATGTGGAAGGAGCTATGGGAAGTGAAGCAGTAATTGATTATATTTCTAAAAATACCAATGCCGTTGGACTAATAGGTGTTAGTTGGATTGGAAATAGTGATGATCCGAACCAGTCAAGTTTCTTAAAAAAAGTTAATATTGCCTCAATTGAGTGCCGCAACTGTTTAAAAGGTCCTTATGTAAAACCTTATCAGGCAAACATTTATACAGGAAGATACCCGATGATTCGCCCCCTTTATTACATTTTAAAAGAAAATTATGATGGGCTTGGCAGCGGGTTTCGCAATTTTCTCATCTACGAGAAGGGACAGAAGGTGTTTAAGAGGGCTTATTTGTTACCCGCCCGAATGGCACTGGAAGTCCAGAATATTGATCTGTCTGAATAAAAAGGTTTTTATACATTTACAAACTCTAAAAATAAGCAATCGTTCATGAAGCGTTTATTCAGTTTAGTAATCGGGATGGTAGTAACAGGCAACTTGCTTTTTGCCCAGAGTGTAGATCAGGGCAAGAAAGAGTTTTACTACGAAAGGTTTAACAGCGCAAAGAAAACCTTCGAGACAGTATTGGCTGCCAACCCCAATAACCTGGAGGCCGTTTATTGGCTGGGCCAGAGTTTCATGGCTTTGAAGGATTCGATTGCTGCGAAAGACCTCTATTCAAAAGCACTCCAGCAAAATGGTAATGCGCCATTGATATTAGCAGGTATGGGACAAGTTGAATTACTGGAAGGTAAAACTGCCGATGCCCGCCAACGTTTCGATATGGCTATCGCACTTACCAAGTCAAAAGATATCAATGTATTGAATGCTGTAGGGTATGCAAACGTGAAGGCCCGCTCTGGTGATGCCGCTTATGCTATCGATAAATTGAATATGGCTACTGCGTTGAGGGATTTTAAAAATCCAGATACCTATATCATAATGGGAGATGCTTACCGTAAATTGATTGATGGTGGTAATGCTGTTACATCTTTTAATAAGGCAATGGGCTTCGATCCCCGCATGGCAGCTGCTAAGCACAAAATAGGATTGGTTTATAAAACTCAGAATAACAAGGATTATTTCCTGCCTGCTTTTGAAGAAGCAGTTACACTTGATCCGAACTATGCACCAGCATTCTACGAATTGTTCTTTTATTATTATAACAGGGACATCAATAAAGCCGCAGGTTATTTCGATAAATACCTGGCTGTAAGCGACCCTAACCCAGGCAATGAATACGATCGTATCAGTATCATATATGCCCGTATTATACCCTGCCGTAAATTACGATCGTATCAGTGCATCATTTATGCCCGTAAATTCATACCCCTGATACCTAAAATTGCTGCTGCCCAGCAGAAACTCAGCACAGAAGGAGATAAGGCCGATCCTAAATACTATAAGCTGATTGCTTATAGCTACGACGAGACCGGAGATTCTGCAAATGCAAAAAAATTCATGGAACAGTATTTTACCAAACAGCTTCCAGCTGATGTGGTAACAAAAGACTATTCCTTCTATGCCAAATTGCTCGGTAAATTCAACGAGACAGATATGGCCTATAAGAATTACCAATTGGCGATTGATTCAGATACGGCAATGGATAATAAGTTTGAACTGATGCGTGAAGCTTCTGAACTGGCTAAGAAAATAGGCGACCGTAAAGGACAAGCTAACTGGCTGGGAAAAATATACTACACTAAGGCTAAGGTTAATAACCGTGACTTGTACGATTATGGGTACGCTCATTATCAGGCAGCTAATTATGACTCATCTTATGCCTTATTCGTTCAATACCGCGATAAATACCCTAATGAAATCTTCGGCTTTCTTTGGGCAGCGCGTAGCATGCAGGCAAAAGATACTTCATTGGAGCTTGGTCTGGCTGTAATTGAATACGAAAAGCTGGCAGATGCTGGAAAACGTATCGATTCAGTGAAATTCAAGAACCAGATTGTACAAGCTTATGGTATCATAGCCAGCTACCAGAATAATATTAAGAAAGATAAAGCGGCGGCAATTGCCTATCTCCAGAAAATTCTGGACATAGATCCAACGAACACTTCAGCAAAAGAGTTTATCGAAGTGCTTTCAAGACCCGCTAAAACTACAACACCCGGAAACCCTCCAAAGCCTAAAACGGGAGGAGCGGCAGCTAAAAACAGCCCCCCATCGCCGTAGCGGTGTTTATAATCTGTTGACAACCGACAACTCATTTAATACCATCCCTCTGCAATTGCAGGGGGATTTTTATTTATTTAATTTGATACGATTGTTTTTAACGGTAGCTGCCTTATTTTTGCCCCTTCAAATCAGAAAGGTATATGATTCAATACCTATTGCAGGTTTCCGCCGCCTCTCGTCCTCCTGATAGTTCCTTCTGGTATTTTCCTGTTGGTATCCAATTAATCTTTGCCCTTTTTTTGGTAGGGTTTATTATGGTAGTTACCCATATACTGGGTCCAAAAAGGAATACTTCAGATAAACTGGAGAATTTTTCTAGTGGTATAGCCACCCATGGAGATGCCCGCCATCCTATGGCCATCAAGTACTTCCTTGTAGCTATCCTTTTCGTATTGTTTGATGTGGAAGTTATCTTCTTCTATCCCTATGCCGTTAATTTCAAGGGCCTGGGATGGGATGGTTTCCTGGCTGTACTCATGTTCGTAGGCTTCTTCCTCGCCGGCTTCGTATATATTATTAAGAAGGGGGCGTTGGAGTGGGAAGACTAAGGGGAAATTTGAAAATTAATTGATTTGAAGATTTGAAAATGGTTGAGAACGCAACTTTGAAACCAACCGGGTGTTATAAGAATAGTATCATTTTCAAATTTTCAAATTATCAAATTAAATAATTGCATATGTCTCGTCCAGTACAATATAACCTCAATAGCGAATCCAGGGTAAAAATCGTGAAGGAAGCTCCGGAAGGATTTCCTGGTGAAGGCTTTTTCGCTACCCAGTTGAATAAGGTGGTTGGATTAGGTCGTCAGAATTCAATCTGGCCTCTTCCTTTCGCTACATCCTGCTGTGGTATTGAATTCATGGCTACAATGGCATCACACTATGACCTGGCTCGTTTCGGGTCAGAACGTGTGGGTTTCTCTCCCCGTCAGTGCGACCTCTTGATGGTTATGGGCACAATCGCAAAGAAAATGGGTCCCGTTGTTAAACAGGTATATCTCCAAATGGCCGAACCCCGCTGGGTGATAGCTATCGGAGCCTGCGCCAGCAGCGGTGGCATATTCGATACTTATAGTGTTCTCCAGGGCATCGACCAGGTTATCCCGGTTGATGTGTATGTGCCAGGCTGTCCCCCCCGCCCCGAAGCCATCATCGATGGTTTCATGCGTATTCAGGAATTAGTGGGTGAAGAAAGCCTGAGAAGAAGGAATGGGGAGAAGTATAAGGATTTGATGGGAAGCTATGGAATACAATAAGCGGCAATTATGAAATTTGAAAATTTGAAAATTTGAAAATTTTTGTCCGAAAAGCAAAGACTTTAACTAGTTAGGAAATTAGCATCAAGATTTTCAAATTATCAAATTATCAAATTCTCAAATTAATTAGATTATGGCGTTAACCAACGATATCATTCAACAACAGCTACAAGCAAAATTTGGTGACCAGGTTACCAATTTCGCTGAGAGCTATGGTATGCTCAGCTTTGAAGTGCCAAAAGAGTTGAATTTGAAAGTACTTCAGTTCCTGTATGATGATGCAGGACTGCAATTCCGTTTTCTTACTGATCTGCAGGCGGTTCATTACCCCAATCAGGTGGGTCGTGAACTGGCAGTTGTTTACCATCTTCATAATATGGTAGATAATGTGAGATTACGTTTCAAAGTATTTACAGATATCCAGAAGCCCGATGTATATAGTGCCACTGCTCTCTATGCAAGTGCTAACTGGATGGAAAGGGAAACATATGATTTCTTCGGTGTCAACTTCGTTGGCCATCCGAACCTTAAAAGGATCCTTAATGTGGAAGAGATGGATTATTTCCCTTTAAGAAAAGAATATCCGTTAGAAGACCAGTCGAGGATTGATAAGGATGATGAGATGTTTGGGCGGGGGTGAGAGGAATTTGAGAATTTGATGATATGAAAATTTGAAAATTCTTAAAGTGTAATAGAAAAATTGGTAAATAGATTTTGGGTTTGAGTACAAGCATTTTAGTATAAAAATATTTTTGATAATAGAGAATTTGAAATGTAGGGGTAAGATTGTAACAAGCATTTTCAAATTTTCAAATCATCAAATTCTCAAATTACTTTATGTCGGAAACGATCACACATACTCACATCAAACTTCCCGAAGGATCAATCGAGAAGCAAACGACCACCCTTAATCTTGGTCCTACCCACCCGGCTACGCATGGGGTATTCCAGAATATCCTGGAGTTGGATGGGGAAAGGATTATTGCAGCCGAACAGACAATCGGTTATATCCACAGGGCTTTCGAGAAGTTGGCAGAACGCCGTCCTTTATATCAGATCACTCCAATTACGGACCGTCTTAACTATTGCAGCAGTCCACTGAATAATATGGGCTGGCATCTTACCTGTGAAAAGTTATTGGGATTGAAAACGCCCAAGCGTGTCGATTATCTGCGTGTTATTATTATGGAGTTGTCGAGGATTTCAGATCATCTTATCTGTAACTCTATTGTGGGAGTGGATAGTGGAGCGTATACTGGTTTTCTTTATGTAATGCAATACCGCGAATTAATCTATGAGATATATGAAAAGAAATATGTGGTTCCCGCCTTACTACTAATATTGGGCGTATTGGCGGCCTGGAAAGGAATTTCACTGCTGCAGCGTTCGAGAAACTCGAGAAATTCTTAAGGGAATATCCAGCCGTACTGAAAGAGTTTGAAAACCTCTTTATGCGTAACAGGATATTCATGGAACGTACTATCGGTGCTGGTCCGATTACTGCAGAAAGAGCATTGAACTATGGATTTACCGGTCCTAACTTAAGGGCAGCCGGAGTAGATTATGATGTACGAGTGCATAGTCCTTACAGCAGCTACGAAGATTTTGATTTTACAATTCCTGTAGGCACTACGGGTGACTGTTATGACCGCTTCCTGGTTCGTAATCAGGAAATGTGGCAGAGCCTCCGTATCCTGGAACAAGCCTATAAGAAAGTGCAGGAGTTCAAAGGTGCTGAAGCGGAAGTATTCCATGCCGATGTTCCTGAATACTATTTACCTGAAAAGAAGGATGTATATACTAAGATGGAAGCGCTTATCTGGCACTTCAAGATTGTGATGGGTGAAGTTGATATACCAGCAGGTGAATTGTATTTCCCAATCGAAGGGGCTAATGGAGAATTAGGTTTCTATCTTATAAGTGATGGTGGACGTACACCTTACCGCCTTCATTTCCGCAGACCTTGTTTTGTTTATTATCAGGCTTATGAAGAGTTGATCAAAGGAGGAATGTTAGCAGATGCGGTGATTGTGATGAGTTCGTTGAATTTGATTGCAGGGGAGATGGATGCGTAGAGTAGTAGGGTAACTAGTAGATCGAAAATATGGAAGTAGGGTAGGAAAAGTTTTAATATTAGTTAACCAGAATAGTCCGGGTTTAGTCGGACTGTTTTAAATCGCTCCGGTTGGAGTTGGGATTTATGACATTCACAGAAGAAAAATTAGTAGAGGTAAAGCGACTGGTATCTGCCTATCCCGATGGGAAGCAGAAGAGTGCGCTGATACCTGTATTGCATTTGGCGCAACAGGAGTTTGGTGGATGGCTAAGTGCTGAAACAATGGATTATGTGGCTTCCCTGCTGCAACTCGATCCTATTGAAGTTTACGAAGTAGCTACTTTCTATAGCATGTATAACTTGAAACCTGTTGGTCGCTACCTTTTCGAGGTTTGCCAAACAGGTCCTTGTATGTTGCGTGGAAGTGATGATATCATTAAATATATCATTGATAAACTGGGCATTAAACCAGGAGAAACAACTGCTGATGGTTTATTCTCACTGAAAACTGTGGAATGCCTTGGTGCTTGTGGCTATGCACCAATGATGCAGTTAGGTAAACATTACAGAGAGCATCTTACAAAAGAAAAAGTAGATGCTATTGTAGAAGAGTGCCGCAAGAATGCAAGCTCTAATAATTAATAAGATTATTTCCGAAAGGGAATTGAAATAAAAATGTCGAATGAAGTTCTTTGTTTTTGTATTGCTTTTTATCTCTCCTGTGCTGGTAACTGCACAGCAGGATACTTCTGCAGTATTAAAAGCGCTGCAAACGTTGAAAAAGCATTGGTTGCTAAAGATGATATAGCAATAGAGAAGCATCTAGGCAAAATAAAGCATCATATGGACATTCCAATGGTTGGGTGCAAAGTAAGGATGATGTGCTGAAAGATTTGAAATCAGGTTATCTGGTGTATCAAAAAATATCACCGGTTTCTGTTTCCATTCAAATGAAAGACAAAAAGAATGCATTGGTGAAAGAGAAATAACGTGGAAGGGACTCTTAATGGAACCAATTTCGCAATGAATTTATTTGTGTTTGCAATGGTGGAAGAAGAGTGGAGGCGTGTGGAAGTTGGTGATGAGGCAGAGCGCTAAGATGTAGTCGGAAGTCAGGAGTCGGAAGTCAGGAGTCAGGAGTCGAGAGTCGGGAGTAGGGGAGAATGGAAGTAGGGAGTTAGGTAGTAGGGGTACTAATAACTTATTACTTACAACTTATCACTTACAACGTAAAACGTACAACGTACAACGTATCACTTAAAACGTATAACTCTTTACATATATCATGGGTGTAAAATTATTACTTGACAAAGCACATATACCGGGGATTCGTCAGTACGACGTATATCGCCGGGAAGGTGGCTATGCGGCTGTAGAGAAGGCTTTCAAGATGAGCCAGGTGGATGTAGTGGAAGAAGTGAAGAAGAGCGGACTTCGTGGAAGAGGTGGAGCCGGTTTCCCTACTGGAATGAAATGGAGCTTTTTGGCTAAACCAGAAGGCGTTCCCCGTTATCTGGTATGTAATGCCGATGAAAGTGAACCTGGAACTTTCAAAGACAGGTACTTGATGGAATTCATTCCTCACCTGTTGATTGAAGGTCTTATTGTTTCATCGTATGCTCTGGGCAGCAACCGTACTTATATCTATATCAGAGGTGAATATGCCTGGATCGTTGACATATTGGAACAAGCAATTGCTGAAGCCAATGCCAACGGATGGTTAGGAAAGAATATTCTTGGAACTGGTTTCGATTGCCAGATTTATGTACAACGTGGTGCCGGTGCCTATATATGTGGTGAAGAAACAGCCCTGTTGGAAAGTCTGGAAGGCAAACGTGGTAATCCACGTATCAAACCTCCATTCCCGGCTGTAAAGGGTCTGTGGGATTGTCCTACTGTAGTTAATAATGTTGAAACCCTCGCTGCTATAGTTCCCATCATCAATAATGGCGGTGAAGCTTATTCGAAAATCGGAATTGGTAAATCTACCGGTACCAAACTGATAAGTGCTTGTGGTAATATCAATAAGCCGGGTGTTTACAGAAGATAAACTATGACGTCTGTAGAAGAAGTTCATATATAGTGATCAAATGTTAAGTAATTGGTATTCAAATGGTAAGCTGAAAGCAACATGCCAGTGGATCTTCTGTACCTGTTCTTCCTGCAAATCTTTTGCTGAAAACATGAAATTAATTGTATGATGACCTATGAAAGTCTGAGTGATGGTGGTTTCGCAACAGGCAGTATGATGGGTTGGAAGCCATGGTATTGGATGAAGACCAATGTGTTTGTTCGCAATACTTATGCTGGCAAATTCTATCGTCGTAAGTTGCAGTCAATGTACCTGCATTGAAGGAACCGGCTGGATGGAAAAAATCCTGCACAACATCGAACACGGAAAAGGTAAGATGAGCGATATCGACCTCTTATGGGATATCCAACGCAAAATAGAAGGAAATACAATCTGTCCTTTGGGTGACGCCGCTGCCTGTACGGCGCAGCTATCCGTCATTTCAGGGATGAGTTTGAATGGCATGTGAAGAATCCGCAGGAGAGCCAGATCAGGAATTTCGGTCTTGCTCACTATGCAGATGAAAGAGTTATTACTGCATAGAATTTCACGCAAAGGCGCTAAGGAGAGCAAAGGGGTTTGTAAGTGAAGTGGAGCGTTAAATGTAGCGTGTGCAGAATGAAATTTCTAAGATAGTAGTGGACATTTGTTTTAAGATTCACAAGCAATATGGTCCCGGGTTATTTGAAAAAGTGTATGAAGAGTTGTTTTGTTATGAGTCAAGTAAAATGGATATCCCATTTGAAAGACAAGTTTCAATAACGCTGGTTCATGAATCTTTAAAATTAGATTACTGCTTTTAAATTTGAATGATGTAATGAATAAAGTTGTTGGTGGAATTGAAAGAGTGTTAGATCGTTAAGTTGATGTACATTATAAACAAGATTTCAACCTATTTGAAATTGGCATTGGGGAGTAGGGATGTTGGTAAGCACAATTCAGTATTGATAAGATGGAATACATAGGATTGATGTAGCTTATAGCTTTGCCTTGTAGCTGGCATTGCGCCTTTGCGTGAAATTCTTGATTATGGCAGACGATAAAAAATTAATTAAAGTAACTATCGACAACATCACGATTGATGTAGAGCCAGGAACCAGTATCCTGAACGCAGCTCGCAGTATCGGTGGCGATGTAGCCCCTCCGGCGATGTGTTACTATAGCAAATGAAAGGCAGCGGTGGTAAATGCCGTACCTGTTTGGTGGAAGTGGCTGCTGGTTCAACGGCAGACCCAAGACCTGAATATCACCCAAACTGGTGGAAACTGGATTGTCGTACTAACGTGATGGATGGAATGATAGTGAAGAATATCACCAGCGAAAAAGTAATGGATGCCAGAAATGGTGTGGTTTGAATTCTTATTGATCAATCATCCGCTCGATTGTCCAATATGTGACCAGGCGGGTGAGTGTCATCTGCAGGATCTCAGCTACGAACATGGTAAAGAGTCTACCCGCTACGAATTCAAACGCAGGACATTTCAAGCACGACCTCGGTCCATATATACAGTTACACATGACCCGTTGCATTCTGTGCTACCGTTGTGTGTTCACTGCCGACCAATTGACAAATAAAAGAGTTCATGGTGTACTCGACAGAGGCGACCATTCTGAAATAGCCACCTTCATCGAAAAGAATCTGGATAACGATTTCATTGGAAACGTTATCGATGTTTGTCCTGTTGGTGCCCTCACCGATAAGACCTTCCGTTTCAAGAACCGTGTATGGTTTACCAAACCAGTTGATGCACATTGTAATTGTAGCAAATGCTGTGGTGAAGTGCAATTGTGGATGAGAGGGGATGAAGTATTCCGTGTAACTGCCCGCAAAGATGAATGGGGTGAAATAAAAGACAGCACTAAAGGTGGTACAGGATGGATTTGTAACGAATGCCGCTTTGAAAAGAAATCATTGAAAGATTGGGTGGTTGAAGGACCAAGTGTCATCAACCGTCATTCAGTTATATCACAAGGACATTATGTAGATCTGGTTAAACCAAAAGAAACTATTTCAGCAGTGATGGGTGGCCGCAGTCCTAAATTACTGATGGACATACATGATGAAAGCGCCGTGAATAAACAAAATATTGAGTTGAGTAAGTTGAACAGGCCAGCGCATTCGGATGATTTTGTGTGAGAGTGAAGTAGGGAAGTTAGGTAGTAGGGGAGTAAGGAAGGAGCGTAGTAGAGTTGAAATAAAAAGAAATAGAATCAGGTTTACCGTTTTCCCACTTTTATAAAACAACGATATTAATTTTAAATCAAGAATAAGATGTTCTTAGTTGTAGAATGGCAATTCATAGTTGAGAAGCTGGTGCTCATCGTAGCAGTGGTGATGATATCTCTCGTCATTGCTATGTATGAAACATACATGGAACGTAAGGTGGCAGCCTTCCTTCAGGACCGCAGAGGACCAAGCCGTGCCGGCCCCTTTGGAATTTTGCAACCCGTTGCCGATGGCTTAAAGCTTTTCATGAAAGAAGAGATCATTCCAAACAACTCAAATAAGTTCTTATTCATCCTGGGTCCCTGTTTAGCCATGATGACCGCCATGATGACATCTGCGGTTATCCCATGGGGTGGTACTATCGATTTCTTTGGCTATCCTGTTTCATTACAAGTTGCAGATATCAATATAGGTATCCTCTTCATTTTCGGTGTTGTGAGTATGGGTGTTTATGGAATCATGATCGGTGGATGGGCATCAAATAATAAGTTTTCGCTTATAGCAGCCCTTCGTGGAGCTTCACAGGTAATCTCTTATGAGTTACCGATGGGATTAGCACTGATCGCATTACTCATGGTTACAGGATCACTCAAGATGAGTGTGATAGTTGGACAACAGGCTGATCATTGGTATAATGTACTCTATCAGCCATTGGGATTCCTGATATTCTTCATCTGTGCATTGGCTGAGTGTAACCGTACACCTTTTGACTTACCTGAAGCTGAAAACGAATTGAACTTCGGTTATCATCAGGAGTATTCATCCATGAAACTGGGATTCTATCTGTTTGCAGAATATATCAACATGTTCATCAGCAGTGTGGTGATGTCTACACTCTTCTTTGGTGGATACGACATACCGTTTATAAACGACGTGAACCTTGGTCATTCCATTGGAGCCAACTGGTTAGCTGTGCTTCAGGCAATGAGTTTGTTCTTTAAAACGGTATCGTTCATCTTCCTGTTCATGTGGATCCGCTGGACAATCCCGCGCTTCCGTTATGACCAATTGATGAATCTTGGTTGGAAAACTTTGATTCCATTGAGTTTGATAAATATGTTGATTACAGCGGTGGTGGTGTTGTGGTTGAAGAAGTAGGGAAGTAACGAAGTAGGGAAGTAAGGAAGTAGGGGAGAATGGTAGGAGGGAAGTAGCAGAGGAGTGCAGTATTAATGAATAGTATAAAGTAAAAAGATATGCAGTCATTGACAAACAGGGCGCAGTTGGTAGACAGGAAGCCGATGACATTCATCGAGCGACTGTATCTGTGGAATATTGCAAAAGGGATGATTATTACATTCAGTCACCTCTTTAAAAAGAAGCCCACTATCAATTACCCTGAGCAGAAAAGACCATTCAGCCCGGTATTCCGTGGCTTGCACATTCTGAATCGTGATGAGGAAGGAAGAGAACGTTGCACAGCCTGCGGATTGTGTGCTGTTGCTTGTCCTGCTGAAGCCATTACCATGGAAGCTGCAGAGCGCAAGAACGGAGAAGAGAACTTATACCGTGAAGAGAAATATGCGGCACGTTACGAAATCAATATGCTGCGTTGTATTTTCTGCGGATTGTGCGAAGAAGCTTGTCCGAAAGATGCGATATACTTAAGTGAAACTTTTGCTCCGGCGAATTTCCAGCGCAAAGGATTCATTTATGGTAAGCCGGATCTTTTGATTCCTCATCCGATAGAAAAGCCGGAGGAGTATAAGAAGGCATTGGGTAATAGGGTAGTGAGGGAGGTTCAATAGGTTTGATAAGTTCAATAAGTTTTGTAACTAACTGATTAGAGAAAGATGAACGCAACACAAATTTTATTCTGGTTCTTAAGCGGGTTAACCCTGTTCAGTGCCATCATGGTAGTGATCAGTAAAAATCCTGTTCATAGTGTATTATGGCTTATCGTAACCTTTTTCGCCATATCCGGGCACTATATACTTCTTAACGCACAGTTCATCGGTATCGTGAACCTGATTGTATATGCAGGAGCCATCATGGTACTCTTCCTATTTGTGATAATGCTGATGAATCTCAACGCACATTCAGAACCACAAAAACATAAATGGCTGAAGCTGGCCGGCATATTAGCTGGCGGTTGTTTGATGCTTGTATTGGTAGCCGCTTTAAAAACAGCCGACCAGAACAAGATGTTAGCCCAAACCCAGGACGGTAATATCGGCCTTATCGAAAATCTCGGTAAAGCCCTTTTCACTGAATATGTAGTACCATTTGAAATAAGCAGTGTGTTGTTTTTGAGTGCAATGGTAGGGGCGGTTGTGATTGGGAAGAAGGGTGACTGAGGAATTTGAGAATTTGGGAATTTGAAAATTTGAAAATATTCAATTTCGAAATCCCTTTAACGTTGTAAAATGTTCTATTCGAAAATAATTTGTGTATATAAAATGAGAGAAAAATTTGAGTTTGAAAATTTAGTGTTAACAATTAGTTAGCATTTTCAAATTTTCAAATTCCCAAATTCTCAAATTAGCTATGAAGATCGAATACTATCTCTACCTCGCCATCGCCCTCTTCTGTATAGGAGTGGTTGGTGTATTGACGCGCCGCAATGCCATCATCATCTTCATGTGCATCGGAGACTCATGTTGAATGCGGCAAACCTGTTGCTGGTGGCTTTTTCGAAAATGTATCATGCGGCGGGTGTGGCTCAGAACCCTATGGCAGGTATCGACGGGCAATTGTTCGTATTTTTTATAATGGTAGTGGCTGCGGCTGAAGTAAGTGTGGGATTGGCTATCATAGTAATGTTATACCCGCAATACCCATTCGGTGGATATAAATTTTTTAAACCGGTTAAAGCACTAAAGCACAATAACCAATGGCTTTCTGTTTATGAAGAATATTTTTCAATTGGTTTGGTTGGTTCCTTTACTCCCTTTCGCAGGATTCCTGCTTAACGGACTATTCAGGAAAAAGTTATCGAAATCGCTTTCAGGATTGTTTGGCTGTGCCACCATCCTCGGAGCATTCGCTATCAGCGTCGCCCTATTTATGGAAGTGAAAAAGCAGCGGCGGACAGGTTGTCCATCTCTTCGATTTCATTGCCGTAAAAGGATTCAAGATTCCTTTCGATTTTCAGGTAGACGCATTATCTTCTTTATTCCTGTTGATCATTACTGCAGTAGGTTTTCTGATTCATGTATATTCCACTTCTTACATGCATGAAGAGACCGCGATCATTTTCGCCCGTTACTTCGCTTATCTCAACCTCTTCGTATTCTCAATGTTACTGTTGGTGCTGGGTGCCAATTTCGTTATTCTCTTCATTGGTTGGGAAGGTGTTGGTCTCTGCTCTTATCTTCTTATCGGTTACTGGTTCAAGAATACTGATTATACAAATGCCGCCAAGAAAGCGTTCATCATGAACCGTATTGGCGACCTTGGTTTCTTACTCGCCGTTTTCTGGATGATCAATCAATTCGGTACTGTCACTTTCAGCGAAGTGTTCGCTAAAGTGGGAGGAACTCCTATTTATGATCATTACCGGTATGACCTTATTATTATTTGTTGAGCTACCGGTAAAAGTGCCCAGATTCCATTATATACATGGTTGCCAGATGCGATGGCCGGTCCAACACCTGTATCTGCATTGATCCACGCTGCTACCATGGTTACTGCCGGTGTATATGATTGCCCGCAGCCATGTAATGTTCAGCGCCGCTCCAATTACAATGAATGTGATTGCTATCATCGGTTTAGCAACCACGCCAGATTACAGGCACAGTCCATTATACCAGAACGATATCAAGAAAGTACTGGCCTATTCAACCGTAAGCCAATTAGGATTCATGTTCCTGGCGATCGGGTGGGTGTTCTATTAACTGCTGTATTTCATGTAATGACATTAATATGCCTCTCTCAAAGCTTTGTTATTCCTTGGAGCCGGTAGTGTAATTCACGCCATGGGTGGAGAACAGGATATTACCAAAATGGGTGGACTGTCAAAAAAGATTCCAGTTACTTATTGGACATTCCTTATTGGTGTACTCGCTATCAGTGATTTCCCTTTCACTTCAGGTTTCGTTTCAAAAGATGAAATACTTTTAGCAGCTTTTGAACATAATAAATTATTATTCTGGGGAGGTTGGCAGTGTGCGATGCACTCACCGCTTTCTATATGTTCCGTTTGTTGAACCTGACGTTCTTTGGAAAATTCAGGAATACAGAGGAGAAAGCACATCATGTTCATGAGTCCCGTGCATCTATGACAATTCCATTAGCAGTATTGGCATTATCTTTCGTTGGAGGTTTGATTAGTTTGCCACACATATGTTGCGGACATCCTTACCTGAATGAATTTCTGGCACCTGCTGGTGAAAGTGCCAGGTGCTGAAGCAGAAGGGGCAGCAACAACAGAATATATGTTGTTGGGTGGAACTGTGATTGGATTAGCGATCATATTCTTCGTAACAAGAAAATTATATGCAGCTGATGCATTCAATGGTGTATATGAAGGCTTCCGGAAAGTTCTTGCAAACAAGTGGTATGTTGATGAAATATATGAAGCTATCATTGTTAAACCCGTTCGTTGGATAGGAAAGAAGGTTGTTCTTTTTACAGAAAACGAAGTGATAGACTGGATTGTGAATGGGGTAGGAAAAGGAGTGCAGTTGGCAAGTCGCCAATTACGGTTAGTGCAAAGTCGGACAAGTAGGAAGTTATGTGTTGTTGATGGTGATCAGCATCCTGGTTTCCTTTGCCGTTCAGTTCTTATTCAAGAAGTAATTTAAGTGGGAGATAAGTGAAAGGATAGTGAAGTAACCCATAGTAGATAAACCAATTTGTTCATAAAATAGTTCGCCTCAGGCGGTTTTGGGCATGATACCTGTTTTATTAATTCTGATTCCATTAGTGAGCGGTCTGCTGACTTTCTTTATTAAAAAAGATAGCAGCGCCCGCCTAGGATCTTTGGTTGCGGTTGTGGCTACCCTCGTGGTATCCGTAGCCGGATTGACATTTGCAAAAGATGCAGCTAACTTATCGTTCGATGCAGAATGGCTTCCGGCTTTAGGAAGTCGCTTTACTGTTACTTTAGACGGTATGGGACAATTGCTTTGTCTTCTAACTGCAGTAGCATTTCCATTGATCTTTATTGCTACCTGGAATACCACATACCCCAATGCCAACCGATTTTATGCTTTCATGCTATTATCACAGGCAGGCTTGATGGGAGTATTTCTGGCTACTGATGCATTATTATTTTACTTCTTCTGGGAGCTCGCTTTGATTCCATCTTATTTCCTATGTTCTACATGGGGTGGTGAAAAGAGAATCGCTGTTACCTTCAAATTTTTCATCTATACTTTCTTAGGTTCTCTGTTAATGCTGGTGGCGTTGATCTACATTATTTCCAGACACCCGGCGATCATTCATTTTAATTCAATTGGCTTCGATGAACTCACCCTGAAGCCTGATCGTGCCGGTTATTCTGACGTTGTTCGTTGCTTTCGCTATCAAAATGCCATTGTTCCCTTTCCATACCTGGCAGCCAGATACCTACGAACAATCTCCTACAGCTACTACAATGGTACTTAGCGGCATCATGGTTAAGATGGGGGGTATTCGCAGTTATAAGATGGCTGGCACCAATTGTTCCAGGCGGTTTATGGGGCTGGGGTGATACCGTTGCCTTCTTATCGATGGTAGGTATGATCTATGCTTCATTACTGGCCATGCAGCAAGATGATATGAAGCGACTGATCGCTTATTCATCCATCGCCCATATCGGATTGATGAACCTGGCTATCTTCTCCACCACCAACGCAGGTATGCAAGGTGTGATGATTCAGATGTTCAACCATGGTATCAATATCATCGGTATGTGGGATTGTGGTGGAAATAATTGAGAGGAAATATCATACCCGTAAAATGTCTGAGCTTGGCGGACTGGCTCAGAAAGCACCAGGACTAGCTATACTCTTTGTAGTGATTGCATTGGCGAATGTGGCCTGCCATTAACGAATGCCTTCATTGGGGAGTTCCTGATGTTTACAGGCGTGTTCACTTCAAATGTTTCTCAGTTCAATTATATATATACGGTTGTTGCAGGTATCAGTATCATACTATCAGCTATCTACACCCTCAATATGATCAAGAAGGTGTTCTTTGGTAATACCAATAGTGTTACTGCTGCTGCTACCGACATCCGTCCAAATGAAAAATGGGTACTGGCAGTGATTGTGGTGCTGATCATAGTGCTGGGTGTTTATCCTCGGCCTATATTGAACCTTACTGAAGGAACGGTAAATTCCATCCTCAGCAAAATGATCACTAAACATCCTTAAGTAAAGCGATTATATTAATTTATGAATGCAATAGTTTTTATCGGCCATCCTGGGAGTTGTGATGATGTTTTCTGGTTGTTTACCAGTAACAAGAATATAGTGCGTTCAGTAGCCATCTTAGGTATGGCACTTCTTTTACAGTAAACTTGCTCGACATCTACAATGTGCATCTCTTTAAAGGTAATGTGCATGAGATGCTCGTATTCGGAAAAAACTTCAGGATTATTGTTCAATGCCGTTGCCTTTGGCGCTACACTTGTCTATTTCCTTTTATCCGGACGCGATTTTGAAAAGGTAAGGAATCATGTTGCCGAATATTTCGCTTTGATTTTCTTCATCAGTTGCGGTATCAGTCGTTACTTCATACAATTCACTATTGATGCTTTTCCTGGGTATTGAGATCATTTCCATCCCCTTATATATTCTTACTGGTAGTGATAAAAGAAACCTGAAGAGCAACGAAGCTTCATTGAAATATCTGTTGATGGGTGCCTTTTCAACTGGATTGATGCTGATGGGTATTGCCTTATTTATGGCATAAAGGCAGTTTCTTCCTTCATGCTATTTCTCTGGGAATGAGGCAATCAATCCTTTGATGGGAGCAGGTATGCTTTTATTGCTTTTCTCTATGTCATTTAAAGTATCGGCTGCCCCATTCCATTTCTGGACTCCAGATGTGTATGATGGGAGCACCCCGCTGTATTCACTTCCTACATGGCCACCATTGTGAAAGGAGCTGGGTTTATCGCCTTCATCCGACTTTTCCAGACTGGATTCGGATCCATGCATCCGCATTGGCAACTCGCTGTGGCTATCATCACTGCTTCAACCTTACTTTTGGAAATATCACCGCCGTTTTCCAACAGAGCGCGTAAAAAGGTTGGCCTATTCAAGTATAGCCCAGGCAGGATTTATGCTTTTTTAGCGATCGTATCATTAAGTCAGAAAGGGAATGAGGGTCTTTTCTTCTACACAGCCGCCTATAGCCTCGCCACCATCGGCATTTTTGCTGTACTGCTGAAGATGAAGGATTATACTTTCGAAGGCTTTAATGGTTTGGCAAAGCGTGAGCCAGTGCTTGCAGCTACCACAACTATCTTCCTGCTTTCCCTGGCTGGTATTCCAGGAACGGCCGGTTTCATGGGTAAGCTTTACATGCTTTCTGCAGCCGTTGAAAATGGGAAAGTGATGTGGCTAGTGATATTAGCTGTTCTATGTGCTGTAATAAGCGTCTATTACTACTTCAGGGTTATACAGGCTATGTACTTTTAAGGAAAGCCAGGATGCCACTGAAATTGAAGCCAGTCCGGCATTTAAAGGACTTCTCACCCAGCTACCGGCTGTGGCAATCATCCTGTTGGGTTTATTCCCCCAATGGCTGATAGACACCCTTTACTTTTTTACCATCTGATTTTTACAGAGGTCAGGCGGTTTTACCACTCATAAAATCGTCACATTCTGCTTTATGGGAATGTGTAACTTTAGCCTTATGGCTTACAGTGATACTTTTACCCTCGCTATGCGCACCGTACGCGGTAATAAGCTGCGCGTTCCAGTTTAACAATTGCCATTATCGCCTTTGGTATTATGGCATTGGTAGGCATTAATACGGCACTGGAAACGGTTACTCAAATTCACTGAAAGCTTTTCTTCCATGGGATCTAACGGATTCACCATCCGTTTTAAAGAACCAAGATTCGGATTCGGTGGCGGCAATAATGAAATAAAGAAAGAAAAGAGGGGACAGAAGAAAGAAAAGAAATCAAACCTCAATAAACCAATCACAAAATTCCAGGCAGAATCTTTTAAAGAGAATTACCAGTTCCCTGCAAAAGTGAGTTTGGTTTTATTTGGAATACGTGATGCCGTAGTTTCCTTTGGAAGCCTGAAAACAAATCCTACTGTTAGGGTATTCGGTGGAGACGAGAATTTTGTTGAGCAGAATGGCTTTACGATTGCTTACGGAAGAAGCCTCACACCATTGGATGTTTCCACAGGAAGAAATGTATGTATAATAGGTAAAGATGTTGCCAAGAAATTCTTCGGTGACAATCTTGAACTCCCCCATTGATAAGATCATCAAGATCAATATCCCTTTCAGGGTCATTGGCACTTTGAATCCTAAAGGTTCTACCTGGGAATGAGTTGGGATAACACGATTATTTCGTCTTATAATAACGTAAGAAGGTTTTTCAATTCCAATCCTAACGCTTCTTTTAATATACAAGGGCGAAAGTAGCCGATCTTAAGATGATGGACGGAGCTATCAGTCAGGCCTCCGGAACATTCAGGCCTGTAAGGAAACTCACTACATTGAGGAAGATAATTTCACCACTGGATAAGAGTGATAGTTTTGTTGAAATGCTTTTGCGTAACCTTAGTTTTATCTCCATTGCCGCAGTAGTTATCGGTATCATCACTTTGTTTGGGTGCTGCCATCGGCTTAATGAATATCATGCTGGTATCTGTAACCGAAAGAACAAAAGAGATCGGTCTTATCAAAGCGATAGGAGGTAAGAAAGACAGTGTTCGCAGCCAATTCCTCAACGAAGCCATCATCATCAGTATGATTGGAGCCGTTATTGGAATCGTATTGGGTATCGCCCTCGGTAATGTTGTGGGCCTGCTTCTATCAACCCCTCATTCCATGGGGATGGATAGTTGCCGGTATGCATCTGTTCTCTGGACTACTCGCAGGGTCTTTATCCTGCTATTAAAGCGTCGGTTGAATCCTATTGAGGCAGGTATGAATCGTTTTACGTTGTACGTTTTAAGTAGTAAGTGTTGGGGACCGTAAGGATTATCTGTGCATGTGTAGGCGTTTTATTTTTTTACAGAACTTTGACTCGTCCTAAAATAACTTTACACTTGTTAATAGATAATCCTGTATTTGGTTTACAGGACAATGGTATGCTAAAATAGGTTTACATTTTTAAGTTTCCTCCATTATGACCCCCCTTTTTTTGTAATAGGGAGTTTTCGGATTGAGAGTGTGCAAGATGCAGGAGTGAGGCATATCGCAGCTGCTATGGGGCCGGAGGGTATTATGAGTTACAATAGCCTTAGCCACATTGCGACATAATGTCAACGTACTGTTGTTATATGGATTCCTCCTTCAATATTCCGTTTATTCTTTCCAGCTATAGCGTTTTTCCAGGGATCTCCTTCTCTGTCATACTTATTTTGATGTTATGGGCTTTTAATAAATCAATCATGCTTTTGCTGCAATATTGAGATCCTCTGTCGGAGTGATGGATAGTGAACTGCAATCAAGGGCAACTGTCAGAGCCATTTTAAGGCATTAATGCATCCTTTATTGTCAAGGGAACGTGATGAAAGTAAAACCCAACTACTTTCCTGGAATAAACATCCGTTACCAGACTTAGATAAGCAAGCTGATTGTCAAGGCAGATGTAGGTGATATCACTCACCCAGAGTTGGTTGGCACCTGATGGCTCATATCCATGATATGGTTAGGGTACTTCTGGAACCAGTGCCTGGAGAAGGTCGTCATTTATCCTCCGCTTCCTGATAGTGATTGAACAGAATCCACGCATCTTGATCCTGTGCTCTTTCAAAACCAGACAGCAGCTAAGGGGTGCCTAGTCTTTTGCGCAGTATTGTTTTTCCTTCTCGATATATCGCCAATTGGGAATGAAAAGCTTGTCTGCTGTAACCAAGCAGCGTTCCGATGACAAGCAACGCAAATTTTCACTACGCCCACTTTTTCAACGGCTTGTTGCCATACTTTTTCTGATGGGAGCTTTTTACTCTTCTTCCGCTATGTCAATGATAGCCCCTCCGCTCCTTGGCGGAGTTCCTTTTGAAGGGCTTCCACATCGTTGGGAAGTTTGTCTAAACACGCTTCATTACTGACAAATTCGTTTCAATACTCTTGATGCTGACCGGCCCCTCTTCCTTGAAAATCCATCACCCACCGATTAATCGCCGAACCGACGCCATGTTTTTTGAAAGGGCCCGATACTATCGTAACTCTTTGATGATCCGTTGTTTAATCCATGATTTACACTTTATCTTTTCCGCCCCCTTCCCGGTTATGTATTTGTATTATTTTCAAATTTTCAAATCATCAAATTTTCAAATTAAAAAAAGGCGACCCGTTTCCAGATCGCCTTTTCTAGCTATATACAAAACATATTATCTAGGATTCAATATCCTGTCGATACGCTCATTCAAATCCTGCAAATGCAGTTTGCTGAGTTTATCATTAGTAGCAGGAATAGCAGCTGCTATTTCCGCTTTCAAAGAACGAAGATTTCCTTTCACTACTGAAATGATATCTGATTTCTTTGGATCAGCTGCAGGTCCACCAAAGCTGATAGTGATACCACCTGGTAATGCAGCAGCAGGAGAATCATAATTGCTAAGCCTTTCTACGTATGCTTTCAGCAGGTTACGACGGTAGTTATCGATTGGCTTCTTGGAAACTAATTCACTCCAGATACCTTTTTTCAGGTCGTCCATGAATTCATCTAAACGGTAAGCATTTGCTGCATCACGGTTTGTAGATGACACCAGACGTTGCAAACGGGCAGAGTTTAATAAAGAACCAAGGAACTGGTCTTGTAATTGGCTGATACGATCGCTTACAGGAAGTGTAGTTTTTTCCAGAATTGTCTTATCGAGTAACCATGTTGGTGTTTCGAAAAGTTGTTTCTGCAAAAATGCTACTGCTTCTTTCTGTTGTGTTTTTGGAACAACAGTGTAAACAGCACCATCCTGATCAGTTGTTTTATAGTCAGTGAAGATACCACCCACATTAGTAACAACATGTCCGTTGTACCTGCTGAACTGGCTCAATACTTCACCATAGATTTCTGTAAGGTTCTCGTAGTTCTCACCTTTTTCATTTACCCAGCCTGCAATTTTTGGCATCATCCATTTCAGGTTCTTGATACCATATTCACCAGCTTTCATATTGTTATCACCAATACACTCTGTTTGTGCGCGGGGATCAATACCATCTATTGTGAAGGAAACGTAAACGGTTATTAGAGAAGCGGGATTTTACCCAATCATTCAGGGTTTGTTTTTCCTGCTCTTCTGTTTGACCATAAATAGGTTTGTAACCCCATTCGATTGACCACAGGTCATAATCTCCGATACGGGGATACAATCCTGCAGGGGCAATATTATCTTCTGGCTGAGCTACATAGTTGAAACGGGCATAGTCCATAATAGATGGAGTGTGACCATTTGCTTCCACCCATGCTTTATCACGGAGTTTTTCTACAGGTACTGCAGAAGAAGAACCCATGTTATGGGGAAGACCGAGTGTGTGACCAACTTCGTGTGAAGAAACGAAACGGATCAGCTGACCCATCAGTTCATCATCGAAATGGGCTTTACGGGCATTAGGGTCGCTTGGAGATGCCTGGATCAGGTACCAGTTGCGCAAAAGACGCATAACATTATGGTACCAGTTGATATGAGACTCCAGGATTTCACCACTGCGGGGGTCATGAATATGAGGACCGCTGGCATTTGGAATATCTGAAGGCTTGTAAACTATAGCAGAATAACGGGCATCTTCGAGGCTCCAGGTACTGTCTTCCTGTTTGGTAGGAGGCAGTTTAGCCATGATGGCATTCTTGAAACCGGCTTTTTCGAAGGCTTTCTGCCAGTCATTTACACCCTGAATAAGGTATGGAACCCATTTAGCAGGGGTAGCTGGGTCTATATAATATATGATAGGCTTTTTAGGCTCTACCAGTTCTCCACGCTTGAATTTCTCCATATCCTCATCTTTTGGCTCCAATTTCCAGCGGGTGATCATGCTGATATCCTTCACACCTTGTGGATCGGCATCAAAATCTGTGAATTCTGTGGTGAAATAGGCAACTCTGTCATCATAGTAGCGGGCTTTTGCCGGAACTTTTGGCAATAGGAGGAGAGATGTGTTCAGTTCAAAAGTGGCATTACCGGTTGGACCAGCGGAAATCTGGCCTGGAAGACCCGGTGCTGGCATCTTTCCGTAGGTCTTAACGGTACGGATTTCCGTATTAATAGGATAAGATTTTACATCAACGATGTAAGATTTATCTGCCTGAACGCCACCGATACGAAGGGCTGACTTAAAGAAGGAAGCAAAAAACAGGATATCATTGTCGCCGCTGATATAATCTGTGAAATCTACAACAGAACCTGTGCTATCCTTTGAGAAGGCCTTGATATCGAAAGCCGCTGAAATGGGTTGGATATTTGAGTTTTGAACGGTCTTATACATTGGTTTCGTAGAGTCCTTTGTATAAACGGAGAAAGAGATATTACGAAGGAAGATCTTATTATTTGGACCTTTTTCGAAGCGGATCACATTCTCATTGATTTCATCACCTGCATAACCAAAGAAACCGGAGCGGGTATCGATGGGGGCTTTTGAGATACGGTTTACGACCAGGATATCACGTCCGAGCAGTGAATCACCAATTTCAAAGAACCATTTGTCCTCTACTTTATGAACAGCGAACAAACCTTTACGGGTTTGGGCTTTGTCGGTGATGATATCTTTATAAGGTTTCGGGCCGGGTTTCGGGGCAGCGGCCGGAGGGGTGGGGGGTTGTGTACCCGGTGTTCCGTTTCCACCAGTAGGGGGAGCTGTTGGGCGTTGTGCCATTGAAGCTACACTTACCAGAGAAACCAGCACCAAGGTCGACAAACCTTTAGCGAAGCAGGTAGTTCTGTACATGGTTAAAAAAAATTTAGTGGATGAAGATAAGGAAAACGATAAAGAGGAGCGCAAAGGTTTGCATGAATATTAGCATCGGCATTGTTCTGGTATAAACAAACTATTAAGTGTATAAATGGTATGTTTTATATCAGGCATTTCCCTTATTTTTAGCACCCTGTTTTTTACGAATTTCCTTATCTTGTGAGCCCCATAAAAAATTTCCTGCTTTTTTAGCAAGGGTAACTGGTTTTTTATGTAGAATTGTGAGCTCTTTAATTTTGAAACATAGTTTAAATTCTCAAAACACTAAAAACAAACGATCATGGCTGAAACAAAACCAACTGCTACTGCTTCAAAGAGTAGTACATCTGTTCAACCCAAGAAAAAGAGTAACGCGATCTCATGGATTGCCCCTGTGGTATGTATCATTGTCGGATTTATCATCTGGCGTTTTGTACTGGGCAATGCAGACAACTTCACCAATCCTGATAAAGCAGGTGGTTTCTGGCCAAATCACAAAGGTCCAAAAGGCGGTTTAGTTAAAATGTATGAAGGTGGTATCATCGTTCCGATCCTCCTTGCTTCTTTCCTCGTTGTAGTTGTATTCGTTATTGAGCGTTTGCTCACTATCAGCAAAGCTACCGGTAGCGGTAACATCGCTGAGTTCATCCGCAAAGTACAGTATCACCTGGCTAACAAGAATGTTGATCAGGCTATTGCTGAGTGCGACAAGCAAAAAGGTAGCGTAGGTAATGTAATGAAAGCCGGTCTGCGCAAATACAAAGAAATGATCACAAACACTGAACTGGAAACAGAACAGAAAGTGTTGAATATCCAAAAAGAAGTTGAAGAAGCTACGGCTCTTGAACTGCCGATGCTGGAGAAAAACCTGGTGTTCTTATCAACTATCGCTTCTGTTGCAACCCTGATGGGTCTGTTAGGAACGGTATTGGGTATGATCAAATCATTCTCTGCCCTCGGTGAAGAAGGTGGTGGTGCTGCTGCTGCTGAATTGTCAAAAGGTATCTCTGAGGCCCTGTATAACACAGCCCTTGGTATCGGTACTTCAGCTATCGCGATCATCATGTATAACATTTTCACTACCAAAATTGACCATATCACTTACGGTATCGATGAATCTGGATTTACTTTGACACAGAGTTTTGCTTCTTTATATAAATAAGCAAAACCCGTCCATAGCCGCATTTTCCTGAAAAGGACTAAAAGGCTTGTGGAAATTGGCGGAAATGGAATCTTAATTAGTAATTGAAATTTAGAAATCATGCCAAAAGTTAAAGTACCACGGAAGAGTACCAATATAGATATGACGGCGATGTGCGACGTGGCCTTCCTGTTGCTTTCTTTCTTTATCCTCACCACAAAGTTCAAGCCATCAGAGGCCCTTTCGGTGGTTACACCTAAATCGGTGTCTACCAAACCCGCTGAGCAGAAAGACGTTGTGATGATTACACTGGATAAAGACGGGAAAGTTTATCTCTCCGTTTCTGATGAGAACACTTCTGAGAAGCTGGATATCATCAATGCGGTAGATCAGGCTAAGTCACTCGGACTGACAGATGCTGAAAAAGCAGCATTTAAAAGAGCCAATTCTTTTGTAGGTGTACCTTTCTCTAAACTGAAAAGTTACCTGCAGTTAACGCCCGATCAGGTGAAAGATTACAAATCTGAAGGTATCCCCGTAACCGATACACTTAACAATGAGTTGATTGTATGGATGAGGGCCGCCCAAACCGGTTTCGCCGGAAGTAAGATGAACCTGATGGTAAAAGGCGATAACAACGCTAAATACCCTTCTTTCAAAGGCGTTATCGATGCCTTTAAGAAGAATGAAATATTCAAATTTCAGATGATTACCGATCCGGAAAACGTTCCAGCCGGTACTGAATTATGGAAAAAGAATATGGAAGGCGGTTCTAAGAAAGAAGGCGCAGAGTAAAAAACATTGTAAACACTAAAATTTTGCGATATGGCAGAAATGGATACCTCAGGTGGGGGTGGACATAAAAAAGGACCTGGCGTAAAGAAGTCGAAAAAACTTTCTACGCGTGTTGACCTTACACCGATGGTGGATCTGGGATTCCTGCTGATCACTTTCTTCATCTTTACTACAACGATGAGCCAGCCAACAGCAATGAAGCTGTTCCTGCCCAAGGATACTGAAAAGCCCGAGGAGCAGAACAAAGTAAAAGCTTCCGGCGCCCTCACTATCATGTTGAGTAAGAATGATGGAGTTTTCTACTACGAAGGAGAATTGGCTCCCGATGGATCCAATTTCAAATCCACCAATTTCAAAGAGATCCGTACTATCATTATTGATAAAAAGAAAGCTACGGATCCCAAAGATTTTGTTGTAGTACTTAAACCAGGACCAGAATCAACCTACAAAAATACGGTTGACCTGCTCGATGAAATGAGTATCAACGAAGTAAAACGTATGCCGCCGTGGATATCTCCGAAACTGAGCTCATGCTCATGAAAGCAACGGAAGCTGCCAGTGGAGTAAAATAATAAAAAAGAGTGTATGGAATTTAATTCCCTGCATCTAATAACAAATAACATAACATGGAAGTAAAAATAAAATTTTAAGCTGATATCCTGGATATCATCTTCGAAGGGAAGAAATAAGGACTATGGCGCTTACGAACTGCGCAAAACCTACACAAGTTTTTCGTTTAATCCATAGCGCTTTATCGGTACCGCGGCTTTTTGCTTACTGCTCTTCCTGGGTTATTTCTTGTCAATACCATCGCTGAAAACGCCAAGAAAAACATGGTGGTTCAGGATGTTCAGCTGGAAGATGTGAAGACAGAAGAAAAGCGTAACGAACCGCCACCACCTCCTCCTCCAAAACCACCAGAACCACCAAAAGTGGAAATGGCGAAATTCACCCCTCCTAAAATCGTAAAAGATGAGGAAGTGAAGGAAGACGAGAAACCACCAGAAATCGAAAAACTGGAAGATACCAAGATCGGTACCGTAAACCAGGAAGGTATCAAGGATGAGGGTATCACTGCCCCTCCTGTACAAGACGACGGTAAAGGTGTTGTGGAAGCTCCTAAAAAAGACGAAGAAGATTACGATAAAACCTTCACTAAGGTGGAAATCGAATCAGAATACCCAGGTGGTAACGGTGCCTGGATGAGATACCTGAACAAAAACTTCAAGTATCCTCAGGATGCTATCGATAACGAAATACAAGGTACTGTAGTAGTACAGTTCATTGTGGACAAAGAAGGTAACGTGAGTGATGTGGAAGCCGTTAGCGGCCCCTCAGAACTGAAAGACGAAGCCATCCGCGTTATCAAGAAATCTGGTAAGTGGACTCCAGCCGTTCAGAACGGACGTCAGGTGAAATCTTACAAGAAGCAACCAATCGTCTTCAAACTCGAAACGAACTAATAATAGTATTCGATTTATAAAATCCCCTGCAGTTCATCTGCAGGGGATTTTTGTTTTATAACGTCTATGCATACCTTATGGAATGCTCCTGCCATGGCATCTCATTAAAAATTAATTGCCATGAATACTTCTACCATTCTAACAGCAGACCTTCTCGACATCCTCTTCGAAGGAACAAGAATTATGGCGCT
>JBGAQE010000196.1:0-5313 GCA_044220885.1 Chitinophagaceae bacterium | reverse complement strand
CCTTATAAGGTTGGAGACCTTATACAACCATTTCTGGCTCTTAGGTAATAATTAAATCAAAAGTAAAAAGTCAAAAGTAAAAAGTAAAAAGTCAAAAATGGTGCTCGGAATCTAGCACTGTTTTTGACTTTTTACTTTTGACTTTTGACTTTTGACTTTTAACTTACTCTCCCCACACATTATCCTTTCCTTCCAACCACAATTTCACTAGTTCTGTGGTTACAGACTTAGGACGTTCCAATGGGAATCCTAGTGCACGGCTCCAGCAAAGATTTGCCAACACACCTAAAGCACGGCTTACTGCAAACAATACAGTGTAGTATTCATATTCCACCATTCCATAATGCACTAGTAATGCACCGCTATGCGCATCTACGTTCGGCCATGGGTTCTTTATCTTACCTACTGTCTGTAAAATAGGTGGCACAACTTCATATACATTCCAAACTGTCTGTACTAATGGATCGTCGGGCATATGCTTCTTACCGAATTCCATCTGGGCAGTGAAACGAGGATCGGTTTTACGCAATACAGCATGTCCATATCCGGGTACCACTTTACCTTCACTCAGTGTTTGTCTAACGTAATCGGCTATCTGCTCTTTCGAAGGGTTCTCTGTTTTCAGGTTTTCCTGTAATTCATAGATCCATTTTATCACTTCCTGGTTAGCTAATCCGTGTAAAGGACCAGCCAATCCATTCATACCTGCTGCATAACTCAAATAAGGATCGCTTAATGCAGAACCAACGAGATGTGTAGTATGTGCAGATACATTTCCACCTTCATGATCGGCATGGATGGTCATATATAAGCGCATCAGCTCCATGAAGCCTTCATCTGAATACCCAAGCATATGGGCAAGGTTACCGGCCCAGTCTAACAATCCATTGGGCTGTATATGCTCACTGAATTTATATTTCCGGCGATATACATAAGCCGCAATACGTGGTAAACGGGCAATAAGGTCGATACAATCGTCGTAGGTATGGCTCCAGTAATCTTTCTTGTTCAATCCCTGTGCATACTCTTTTGCAAACTGGCTTTCCGTTTGCAATGCCATTACTCCGGTAACGAACATGGTCATCGGATGGGCGTAGAGTGGTAAGGCATCTATCGCTGCAAATACGTGGCTGGGAACATGGCTACGGCGTTGCAAAACGTTGGTGATATGGTTAGCATCTTCAACTGTTGGCAGATCGCCGATCAGCATCAGGTAAAACAATCCTTCAGGAAGTGGTTCGGCACCATCCTTAGCTTTTGGTAATTGCTTCTGCAATTCAGGGATGGAATATCCTCTGAACCGGATACCTTCCTGCGCATCGAGCAATGAAGTTTCAGAAACAAGCCCTGTAATCCCCCTCATACCCTGATAAATCTGTGAAAGGGTTACTTCCCCTATCACTTTATTACCATGTTCTTTCAAAAGATTTTTGATAAAGGCACTTTCCGTATCCGCTTTTGCTTTGAACCTTTCCTTGATGATAGCCATTTTTTATATGATTTTTTAGAACAATAGCCAGTATTGAAACAAGCGCTTAAAGTTAAACAAAACCCGCTGTTTTAAAACAAAATTCATGACTAATGGTTCAGGAAAATTCCCTGTTTCGGAACTACTTAGGAGAAGTCCTGTATAACCATATGGCAACAACGGTGAATATGATATTGGGCATCCAGGCTGCCAGTGCCGGAGGAAAATCGCCCTTGGTAGAGAATGAAAGCGAGAACTTATCCATCACCACAAAAAGGGCCGCCATCACAAATCCCATGGCCAAATGAAGTCCACTCCCACCCCTTGTTTTTCTTGAGCCTAATACGGCCCCGATCATTGTAAGAATAAAAAGGGAAAACGGATTTGCATCCCGCCGGTATCTCTCCACCTTATAATCGTTCAATCCTTCCGACCCTCGTAATTCTTCTGCTTGTATAAATGTCTTTAACTCCGGTGTGGTCATTTTATCCTTCAGATATTTATCAGGTCGAATCTCACCGGGTTTTGCATTGAGTTTAATATCCATTTGGGGGATGACCCTCACAGTTTCCTGCAGACCGTTGATCTTTCTTTCTACTGCATTTTCCAGTTTCCATCCCTTTTTGGCCGTATCCCATTTCAGGTAATCGGCCCTGAGGTTGTACACCACTTTGTTCTTTTCAATACGGTGAAGGAAAAAACCACTGGTAGCTGCTCTTGAACCGGTATCATAATTCCGGAGACCGGCAAACGTGTTACTATCTATTCTGATATAGAAGTTACTGCCCTTCCCATAGAATTGTCCTATTTCGTAAGAGCTTTTACTGTCGATATATTTTGCCTGGAAATTTCCCCTTATCACATTCGCTTTTGGAATCAGGTATTGGGTAGCATACCAGAAAATGCCTCCCATTATAAAGGCCGCTATAAAATATGGACGAAGGAAGCGGTTAAAGGGAACACCCCCTGAAAGGATGGCCACAATTTCTGACCGGCCCGACATTTTTGAGGTAAAGAAAATGACAGCGATAAAGGTCATCAATGGGAAGATCATGGATATGATAAAGGGAACGAAGCCGGCGAAATAGTCAGTAAATATCCTGTAGGTGGAAAGACCCGATTTTACAAAATCGTCTGTTTTTTCACTGGCATCAATCACCATGGCAATGACGGAGAACATCAAAACCATGAAAAGGGTGGTGCTGATGAATTTTTTGATGATATACCAGTCGATCTTCTTTATCATAAAGCGGCTCAAAAGTAGCTTAAAAAGCCCAATAGAACCAACAGAAGGCGTGAAGGGAATGTGAAAGAAGTTTGGGTCCGGGAAAATATAGCCTAAAAAAAATCGTACATTAACAGCATGCAAAAACACCTACTTACATTATTGCTGATTGTACTCGGAATTTCTGCCAAAGCGCAGGACTATCCCAGTTTTGAAAAACAGGTATATATCAATGGTACGGATACCCTCAGATACCGTATCCAATACCCGTTGAATTATGATGCGAATAAGAAATATCCGATGATTCTATTCCTTCATGGGTCAGGTGAAAGAGGAAGAGACAACGAGAAGCAATTAGTATGGGGAGGTGCATTATTTTCAGATGAAGCCAATCGTGCAAAATATCCGGCTATAATAATTGTTCCTCAATGTCCGCAGAACGATAGCTGGGGCAGGATATCGAGGACCAATACTGCTCCGCCAGATTCTTTAGGTAACCTGAAGTATATGAGCGATCAACCCATTGGAAAATCATTGCGTTTGGTAAGTGAGTTATTAGATTCAATGGTTTCAGCAAAAAAAGTGATTCCCAAAAAAGTATATGTTGGTGGACTCTCAATGGGAGGAATGGGAACTTTTGAAATCCTTTGGCGGAAACCGGGCTTTTTTGCGGCAGCTTTTCCTATTTGTGGAGGCGGTGATCCATCAAAAGTGGGTCTATATGGAAAGAAACTACCGATATGGATCTTTCATGGAGAAAAAGATCCTGTGGTAACGCCAGCAAATTCGAGAAGAATGGTGACTGCCCTGAAGGATGTTAGAGCTAAGGTAAAATACAATGAATACCCTGGAGTGCAGCACGACAGTTGGAAAAATGCTTTTGCCGAACCAGAACTATTCAAATGGCTTTTCAGCCAGAAAAAATAACATTCCAGCTATTTAATAACGTTTATACCCTGAATAATTAAAGCCAAAGCCCCGAAATATATTTCAGAAGGGGTGATTAAATATTTAGGAAATATAATGGCTTATAATCTTTGCTTCATTTTTAAAACCTGCTCTTCTTTCCAGGAAAGAAAACTACCCGCTTCAATATGCTTTCTTGCTTCACCAACCAGCCAAAGGTAGAAAGCAAGATTATGGACACTCGCAATTGTAAGCCCAAGAATTTCCTTTGTTTTTAAGAGATGTCTCAGATACGATTTTGAATAGAAGGCACTGATCTCACATCCAATGGTTTCATCGATAGGTGAGAAATCGAATTCCCATTTCTTATTATCGATATTTATTACCCCATTGCTTGTAAAGAGCATAGCGTTTCGTCCATTGCGGGTAGGCATAACACAATCGAACATATCAATACCCATACCAATACACTCCAAAATATTCCAGGGTGTACCCACCCCCATCAGATAGCGTGGTTTATCCATTGGCAAATGATCGCAACACCAGTCACATATCTCATACATCACAGGTTCGGGTTCTCCTACACTCAATCCGCCTATTGCATTTCCTGTAGCTCCTTTTGAGGCTATATACTCACATGACTGTTTTCTTAAATCTTTGAAGACACCTCCCTGAACAATCGGGAAAAGGTTCTGTGTATAACCATATTTCGGACTTGTAGCTTCAAACTGGGTAACACAACGGTCGAGCCAACGATGTGTGAGTTCCATCGATTTCTTAGCATAAGTGAAATCGCTGCCACCAGGGGGACATTCATCAAAAGCCATTATGATATCAGCCCCGATAGAGCGCTGTATATCCATCACTTTTTCGGGAGAGAAAAGATGTTTTGAACCATCGATATGACTTTGGAAGGTGACGCCCTCCTCTTTAATTTTTCTTGTACCGGCAAGAGAAAACACCTGGTATCCTCCACTATCAGTAAGGATAGGCCGCTTCCATCCATTGAAGGCATGAAGGCCACCGGCTTTCTCAAGCACATCCAGACCTGGTCGCAGATATAAATGGTAAGTATTGCCAAGGATGATGCGGGCCTTAACCTCCTGTTCCAATTGCTGCTGACTTACAGCCTTTACACTTCCCACTGTACCTACTGGCATAAATATGGGGGTCGGGATGGTTCCGTGATCGGTGGTGATCAGTCCTGTCCGCGCTTTGGATGCTGTATCTGTTGTTTGTAACTGGAATTGTAAGGCTGCCATAAAATGGGCACAAAGATAAGAATCCGCGGGCGATAGCCCTTTCCTTTGCACCCATTACTATTTGACCCACTTTCTTATTCACAACTGTGAAATCCTTCGATGCCGGCCATATCTTTAACTGCCTTATTTTCGCCGTTTGTTAAGCAGCCCCCCTGCCCCTTAAAATAACCGTGAATATGGATTTTCTCAACTGGCAGCCCGATTGGCGCCTGATAATATTTGTTGCTTTTAGTCTGGTGACCCTGATTCAGCTTTGCTTTTATTGGGGGCTGTTCAGCCGTTTGGCATTCTTCAAACCAAGATCAAAAGAAAAATCACAGCAACACCCTGTAAGTGTAATTGTGTGTGCCCGTGATGAAGCCAATAATCTGGCAAGAAACCTTCCTGGTGTTTTAGTACAAACTTATCCAAGCAGCCATGAAGTGATTGTGGTGAATCATAATAGTCAGGAC
>JBGAQE010000195.1:0-5596 GCA_044220885.1 Chitinophagaceae bacterium | reverse complement strand
GATCCCTTTAAGGATATCTCTCTTCGGGCTTTATCAGCCTTCTCTTTTTGTCTTTCCAGATAATAGTGCCAGCTTATTTTCTGTAAAGCATCCTTCACATAAAATTTACCCTTGAATTGGGCGATGAATCGTTCCAGATAAACAACACCCGCCGGATCGAGGTGATTGGTTTTGGCATAACCCATTTCCAAATCCCAAACAGGTGTCTGGAAATAAAAAGCAGCCATATTCCTTTCACTGATAATTTTTTCTGCTGTGGCTGACTGGTGGTTATTCAGATTAAGATTTGCAGCGAGATAGGCAAAAAGGTGGTTGTTAACAAGATCAAGTTGCTGTTCTTTAATAAAAGCAAAAACACCTTCCTTATCATTCTCAATATAGAATTTAAGGTAACAGTAATAGAAGATAGCTTCTTCCCTGTATAATTTTGACCAATCATCTGTTCTTGCAAGGGCTGTCTTCAGTTGATTCATTCCATCCTTAATAGTTCCTTTAATGCCCAGCAGATTACTCAGCCATTTATAGCCATCAGGAATAGTACCGGCTGCCACTTGCATGGCACCTCTGTAAAACTGATTTGGATAGAAATCCGGGAATGAGGATTGGTTTTGTTTGAACTGTACAAAAGAGCGGCGGAAGGTCCAGCCAGCATCCCAGTTATGTCCAAACTTCACTTGAATAGCAGCCCATTGAAAATGGATGATGGCTTTTGTAAAAAGAAACAATGGGGAGGAACTGGGACCTTCATCCAATTTATCCAATCTATCTTCCACCCTTCCCGACATCTTTTTATAAAACGCCGGATCTTCATTGAAGAATAAGGTAAAGAAATCGATATAGTTTTCGAGATAAAATGGAATCAGGTTATCGGGGTGTTTCGCTTTTTCAATATCGAGTAACTGTTGTCCTTTTACAAACTTCCATTGAATGATTTCCTTATAAGCTTGCTGACAATCTGCATTGAAGTCAAATACCTTCTCAGCAAACAACAGCCCCCCATTCATTAATAACAGTAGCAACAGAAAACTACATTTCCGAATAATGCTCTTAACTCCACAAATGGAAACTGAAATATTCATTCGATGCAATTTAATGAAATGCTGGAAGCTAAATGCCTAAGGCTTAAAGCTTAAAGCCTAAAGCTTAATTTATAATCCGTACACAGTTTTAGCCTACGAACAGGTCTACTGCAATGACAAGAACACCCGGTTGTCTACCGAAAGCTCTTAGGCTCTAGGCCTTAGGCCTTAAGCTTATTTTATAATCCGTACTCTGCTTTAGCCTTCGAACAAGTCTACCGTAAATCACAAGAACACCCGGGTTGTCTACTGAATTAGCCTTAAGCCCTAGGCCTTAGGCCTTAAGCTTATTTTATAATCCGTACTCTGTTTTAGTATTCGAACAGGTCTACCGTAAATCACAAGAACACCCGGGTTGTCTACTGAATTAGCCTTAAGCTCTAGGCCTTAAAGCTTATTTTATAATCCGTATTCTTTTTTAGTATTCGAACAGGTCTACCGTAAATACAAGAACACCCGTTGTTTAGGAATAAGCCTTAAGCCTAGGCCTTAGCATCCAGCATCAAGCATTAAAAAAAAGGCGCCCAAAACTGAGCGCCTCTATAAAAATCTAAAATTTTCCTTATTTGATTTCGATGCTATCGAACAAATCGCGGTCAACCAGGATACGACCACAGTTTTCGCAAACGATGATCTTCTTACGTTGACGGATTTCGCTTTGACGCTGAGGAGGAATGGCATTGAAGCAACCACCGCAGGCATCCCTTTCAACAGGCACTACTGACAAACCGTTTCTATAGTTAGTACGGATACGGTTGAAAGAATGCAATAAGCGCTCTTCTACTTTTTCACGTGCTTCAGAAGACAGTTTGCTGAAGTGTTTTTCTTCTTTTTCGGTAGAAGCGATGATCTTTTCCAGTTCACCTTTCTTGGTATTCAATACGCCTTCTTTAGCGGCAATATTCTTCTTTGCTTTTTCAAGGATAACTACTTTCTCACCGATCTCTTCATTGGCATCCTTGATATGCTTTTCAGCCAGTTTCATTTCCAACTGTTGCATCTCCATTTCTTTGGTGATGGCTTCAAACTCACGGCTGTTTTTTACATTCTCTGTCTGCTTCTCGTATTTCTTCACTAAAGCTTCAGCATCCTTTATGACATTCTTCTTGGTGTTGATGAATTCCTGGATACCGTTGATTTCTTCTTCAATACGTGTTTGACGAGCATGCAATCCCTGGATCTCATCTTCGAGATCACTTACTTCCATAGGAAGTTCTCCTTTGAGGATCTGGATCTCATCAATCTTAGATTCAATTTTCTGGAGGGACACTACCGAGGAGAGTTTTTCTTCTACGGAGTAATCTTTAAGTGTACTCATAGTTTAGAAATAATAATAAACCGGGTTAGTTTTTTGATCCGATTTAAGGACGGCAAAGGTAGGGAATTTTTGCTGCAAAACTTCAGCCAGCAGGTCTACTGTGTACTGTTCGCTCTCAAAATGGCCAATATCACAAAGGAGCAAGCGCCCTTCGGGGTCGAAAAATTCATGATATTTCAGATCGGCAGTAACATAGGCATCGCATTTTGCAGCTAATGAATTGGAAATCAAGAAACTACCTGCCCCACCGCATATGGCAACCCTTTTTATGGATTTTCCACTCAATGCTGTGTGCCTTACCAGTTTCAATTGGAACTGTTTTTTCAAAAGGGCCAGAAACTCCTTTTCAGGCATTGCCTCATTAAATTCACCAACCAGTCCCGAACCGATTCCAGCATGGGTATTATCAAGCGAAACAATATCATATGCCACTTCTTCATAGGGATGTGAACTAACCAAGGCCTGAACCAAGGCTGCCTGGATATATGCCGGGAAAATAAGTTCCACCTTGATTTCTTGCTCCTTATGCCTCTCTCCTTGTTTTCCAACAAAAGGGTTCGTGTTTTCACCGGCAGTGAATGTTCCTGTTCCTTCCACAGCAAAACTGCATTCTGTGTAATTGCCAATCGATCCGGCACCGGCAGCAAAAAGAGCGTTCTTTACATTCTCTGCATGGGCAATTGGAACAAATGTGTATAATTTTTTAAGTACCTGATCTTTGGGAAATAACACATGGGTGTTTTGTAATCCCAACATCTTGGCCATTCTGCCATTAACCCCTTCAATAACATTATCCAGATTGGTATGAATAGCATAGATAGCAATATCGTTTTTCAAGGCTGCTATGATAGTTCTTTCAACATAGTTTTTCCCGTTAAGCTTTTTCAATCCCTTGAAAATGATGGGGTGATGAGCAACAATGAGATTACATTTTTTTGCAATGGCTTCATCAATTACCGACTCAATGGTATCCAGTGTACATAAAACACCTGTACATTCCCAGTCGGCACGACCGGTAAGAAGTCCTGCATTATCATACTGCTCCTGAAGCACAGGAGGAGCTATTTTCTCTAAAACTGCTATGATAGCTTCAATTTTCATTTACTAAAGATAAAAAGGCAATGGCAACTTCATTGCAAAAAACTATTTCAGGGATGCGATTTATTGTAGTAACTTATGAGTCCTCCGTTCCCCTGATGCTCCCTATTCCGGCATTGTTCACCATATAAACTTGCCGCACATGAAAAAGTTACTCTTTGTACTCCCTGTACTTTTTTTCTTTTCTTTCAGTACTAACGATGAAGGACTAAGTAAAAAAGAGAAAAAAACAGCTATTACATATCTGGAACAAACCAGAGCCGATCTCGAAAGCCTTATTTCAGGATTATCCGAAGACCAGTTCAATTACAAACCTTCCGATGAGCGATGGTCGGTAAAAGAATGCCTTCAACATATAGCCATGTCGGAAGATGGGTTATGGAAACTTTGCGATGCCACATTAAAGGCGGCTGCAAATCCTGACAAGAGAGGCGAGATAAAAATGACGGATGAGCAGCTGATTACAGCACTTACAGACAGAAGCCATAAAGTAAAGACTTCTCCTGAACTGACCCCTTCCTCCACAAACAGCACAACGGCATTGGATGCCTTATATGCTTTCAGGGCTTCGAGGGAGAAACTCATCCGTTATGTAAAAGGAACAAAAGATGATATGAGAAATCATGTTGCTCAAACTCCTGTAGGAATGTTAGACAGTTATCAACTAGTCTTGATGATCGGAGCTCACAGCAACCGTCATACGCAGCAGATTTCGGAAGTAATGGCCGACGCGGGATTTCCTAAAAAATAAAAAGCTGGTTGTTGGTCATCCCGGCATCAACCCCGTAAGGTTGGGCCGGGATGCTGCGACCAGTTTCCTATCTTATTGCAACCACTTCTCTTCCCGAACTAATTTACCGTTGGTGGTAACTCCTTCCAGAACGAGGTGAACTTTTTTTGCATAATCGTTATTGAAAAAACGAATAACATATTTACTAGTTCCCTCTTCTGGCTCAATTGATGGCTGCCATAGCAAGGTTATCCTTCTGTCTGGCAAAGCTCTTGCTGCCGCACTCGATTCATAATCTGGTGTGAAATATTCTTTCACAGGCGAATATCCAGGATATGAAAAAGATTTCAGGTAAGAATAGCCCAGATCCTTTCTATCACCGGGCTTTCGGGTATATACAGCAATAGCCTGGGATGTTCCCTGAGAAGTGTTCCCCATAAATCCGGTTTGGAAATATTTGATCATCGCCACCTGATTCATTGGAATATTTGCCAGTTGGGCGGCATCTGCTGAAACTTCATCCAAAACAAGCGGAATAGGCAATAACCCTTTTGTAATATTCATGGCTCGCCTTGAATAAACAGTATAGGTTGGAGGAAAGCCCCTGCTTTGCACCATAATACCTGGCAGCCTTCCCTGTATATATTGGAATACATTGAGAGATCCAGCTCCATCATTATTATTCACCAGGTCAAGTATCCGAACCATATTTGATGATGCGAATAAACCTGTAGTGTATCTGCGATTGAGTTCATCCAATGGTCGTTTCTTTTTTGCCGTTACAATTACTGAATTTAATAACTTATAGTTTCCTGTTGTATCACCAGCAAAAGTGTAGCTTACTCTCAATGAATCAGGAAGCAGAAAAGGTCTGAACAACAATTCACTGCTGCGTTGATGTAACAATGGACCCGCCATTTTTGAAAAGTCCATAGTATCCTTATCCAACTGTATCGACAGCTCCTTTTCTTTTGTCTTTTTACTATTCAGAAGAAAACTAAAAGTTGCCGTATCTGAATAGGTTAGGTTCTCAAGAAAAAACCTACCATCTTCCCCCACCTCAGTTTGAATAAGATCTGTTACCGAATCTTTTGTGCGGTAAAGAAAATTAACTACTCCATCCGTCACAGGTTTCTTTGTTCTGTCCGAAAGTATGAGTCCTGAAATCTCAATATGATTCCTATCCCAATACTTTATAACCGGGAATTGTTGTGCCCAGGTTTTTTCCCAATTGAATCTCCTCCAGCCGTGCGTCATCATCAGCAGGTCCAGATAAACTCGGGTAGCTTTTTCATTATTCCTAAAGTAAAAAGAAGGCTGATGAATATACCCTTTAAGATCCCCCGTAAGTAGAAACCTTGAAACTATATC
>JBGAQE010000194.1:0-5472 GCA_044220885.1 Chitinophagaceae bacterium | reverse complement strand
TCAAGAGGTGGAGGTTATTCCTACTGGCTGTATGGGTCCTTGTAACCAGGGTCCTTTGGTGAAACATATGCCAGATAATACCATCTATCAAAAAATTACCGAAGAGAATATTGCCCAGATAATTCAAAGCCAGCTGATCGATAAGAAGCCTATTGAAGATATATTGCTATTTGCCGATTCGAGAGAAAAGCCTTTTGTAAATGCAAATGAAGATCCGTTTTTCAAAAAGCAATTGAAAATAGCGCTTAAGGATTGCGGTGAATTAAATCCGGAATCTATTGATGATTATCTGGTACATGATGGATATCATGCTCTAAGTAAAGTTTTGTTCCAGCAATCACCAGAAGAGGTAATTGCAGAAATAAAGCAAAGCAGGTTGCGTGGACGGGGAGGTGCAGGGTATCCGACCGGACTTAAATGGGAAACTGTTTACAAGCATGTGAACGACCATAAATATGTTATTTGTAATGGTGATGAAGGAGATCCGGGTGCATTTATGGATCGAAGTGTGTTGGAAGGAAATCCGCATAGGGTTCTTGAAGGAATGACTATTGCCGGATATGCAGTAGGCGCCAATAAAGGATATGCTTATATAAGAGGTGAATATCCTTTAGCTATAAAACGATTTGAGTTAGCCATAAAACAAGCCAGGAAGCTGGGTGTTTTGGGCGATCATATATTAGGTACTGATTTTAATTTCGATGTAGAGGTCAGGATTGGAGCCGGAGCTTTTGTTTGCGGAGAAGAAACTGCATTAATTGCTTCTATTGAAGGAAAAAGAGGTACTCCAAAACCAAGACCGCCATTTCCTGCCGAATCAGGATTATGGGGAAAGCCAACGTTAATCAATAATGTAGAAACAATGGCAAGTATTGTTCCTATAATCAATCTTGGAGGTGAATGGTATAGTGATATCGGAACACCAAAGAGTGCTGGTACAAAAGTTTTTGCATTGGCAGGAAAGATTAATTACTCTGGATTGATAGAAGTGCCGATGGGTACTACCCTGCGACAAATTGTTTATGAAATTGGAGGAGGTATTCAGGGAGATGCTCCTTTTAAAGCTGCACAAACAGGTGGTCCTTCCGGAGGGTGTATACCAGCTGCACATCTTGATGTAAGGATGGATTACGAAGCTCTTGTTAACCTTGGTTCGATTATGGGATCAGGAGGATTGATTATAATGGATGATAGTTCAGATATGGTGGATGTAGCCCGTTTCTTTATGGAGTTTTGTATGGATGAGAGCTGTGGTAAATGTGTTCCCTGCAGGGTAGGTACTAAAATGATGCATGACCTGCTTCAAAAGATATGCGACAATAAAGCTAATAGTAACGATTTACAGAGATTGGAAGAATTGGCAGTGTATGTTAAAGAAACTAGTCTTTGTGGACTTGGAGGATCGGCTCCTAACCCTCTATTGAGTACGCTCAGGCATTTTAGGGAAGAATATGACCAGCGGATCAGTAAACCTGTTATAAACAGTTATTAAAAGATGACAATGACTACGATTACTATTCATATAAACGAAAAGGAATATCAGGTAGCTCCTGGCAAAACCATTTTAGAAGTATGCAGAGAGAATGATATTGAAATTCTCACCATGTGTCATTTAAAAGGAATTATGGATGTAGGAGCTTGCCGCTTGTGTCTGGTTGAGATAGAAGGGGTGAACAGACTTTTATCTGCCTGTACTACAAAAGTGGGTGCGAACATGATTATCAGAACAGACACTGAAAGGATAAAGAGATATCAGCGTATCACTACAGAATTGTTCTTTGCAGAACGTAATCATGTTTGTTCTGTTTGTGTAGCGAATGGAAAATGTGAGTTGCAACAATTAGGATATAAAGTGGGACTGGATCATATACGCTATCCATTCCTGTATCCTCAATGCGAAGTAGACAGTTCACATCCTTGGTATGTTATGGATCATAACAGATGTATCATGTGCACCCGTTGCGTTCGCGTTTGCAATGAAGTGGAAGGTGCTCATAACTGGGATGTGATGAACAGAGGCTACCAGGTAAGGGTGATATCTGACTTCAATACTCCTTGGGGAGAATCCATTACCTGTACTTCTTGTGGTAAATGTTTGCATGCTTGTCCTACCGGCGCTATTTGGCCGAAAGCAATTGTGCAGGGGCAGTTGAACAAGAAACCGGAGATAATAGAGGAGTTGATGGAGAAGAGGGCGATGAAGCTGTGATGCAAGTCCGGAAGTCGGGAAGTCGGGAAGTCCGGAAGAAATACAAATACAAGTAGGGGAGTAAGGGAGTAGGGAAGTTAGGAAGTAGGATTAGTAAGTATGAAGTGGATTATTGTAGTATAAAATAAAATATTGTAAGGAAAAACGGAAGCGATAAAGTGAATAGTATTTGAAGACAGAAAGCATAGAATAAGAAAAAGCCCTTCCCGTCTTCCCGGTTATAAAAAACAAATTATGCAAAAGAAGAAAATAGCAACTGTATGGTTAGGAGGATGCTCCGGATGCCATATGTCTTTGCTCGATATCGATGAACGTATATTGGATCTGGTGAAACTGGCTGATATAGTAAAGTGTCCGATTGTAGATGGAAAGGAATTACCTGAAGTGGACATTACATTGGTGGAAGGATCTGTTACCAGCGATGAGCATGAAAGGGAAATACTTCATATTCGTAAGCAATCAAAGTTGGTGGTAGCGTTAGGGGATTGTGCTGTAATGACGAATGTTACCGGAATGCGTAACTATTTTCAATTACAGGATGTATTTGATACTGCTTATGTAAAAGCAATAAGTAATGATAAAGAAGGCAGTGTTCCGGATCATCCCGCACTGCTTCGTTTGAATGATAAGGTGGTGCCATTGCAGGAAGTAATAAAGGTTGATTTTGTAATTCCTGGCTGTCCACCATCGGCTGATGTTATTTTCTATGTGCTTAGTGAGTTCCTGAACGATAGAGTACCCGATTTGAGTGATGTTAAAAAATTGAGATATGGCTAGTATTGAAAAAAGGAAGATTATCATATCACCTGTTACAAGAATTGAAGGACATGCAAGGATAACTATTCAGTTAGATGATAAAGGTGCTGTTGACGAAGCATTGTTCCATGTAAATGAATTCCGCGGCTTTGAGAAATTCTGCGAAGGAAGGATGTATACTGAAATGCCAACGATTACTCCGAGAATTTGTGGCATTTGTCCAATCAGTCACTCCATAGCCAGTGTGAAAGCCTGTGAAATGATTCAGGGTATAAAGCCAGCTTATACAGGGAATCTTCTGAGGAGGTTAATCCAGTTAGGACAGAATATTTCTTCACATGCCCTGTCATTTTTTCATTTGTCTTCGCCTGATTTTTTATTGGGATACGATAGTGATCCTGCATCAAGGAATATCATTGGAATAGCCAATCACTTTCCGGATACAGCATTACGAGGCATTCGACTCCGTAAGTTTGGTCAGGAGATTAGCGAGCGGATTACAGGTAAGAAGATACATATAATGGGTATTGCACCAGGTGGTATGGCAATGCCATTGACAGCAGAAAATCGTAAAGCTTTACTGGATTGGATTCCGGAAGCAAAAGAGACGGTGAGAATTGGAATAGATATAATAAAGAAGTTTCATAGAGAGAATGAAGCGATGGTAAAATCGTTCGCAACTTCACCAACATTGTACCTTGGAATGATTGGGGAAAATGGGGAACAGGAATTGTATGACGGAAACCTTCGGTTTGTTGATGCTGATGGAACCATACTTCAGGATCAATTAGATTCTAAACGGTATCTTGAGTTTATAGCTGAAAGAAGTGTTAACTGGTCTTATCTGAAGTATCCATATTATAAGCCATATGGTTTTGATAAGGGGTTTTACAGGGTAGGTCCTTTGGCCAGACTGAATGTGGCATCAAAGATGAAAACTCCTGAGGCTCAGGAAGAATTTCTTTTGTTCAAGGCTATTGGGAACGGCAAACCAGTTCATGGTACATTCTATTTTCATTATGCGCGCTTGATTGAAGCGCTGTGTAGTGTGGAGGAAGCTGAGATGCTACTGAATAATCCAGCAATTACATCTACAGATATTCAAACTCATGGGCGATGGAATTATAACGAAGGCATCGGCTGTGCTGAAGCACCTCGCGGTACCTTGTTCCACCATTATATTACGGATGATACGGGTAAATTGAAGAATGTAAATCTTCTCATCGCGACCGGACAGAACAACCCCTCAATGAACCGTTCAATAACGGAAGTGGCGAAGCAGTATATTCAAGATGGCACTAAGGTGAGTGAGGGAATGCTGAACCGTGTTGAATCAACCATCCGATGCTACGACCCATGCTTATCCTGCTCTACCCACGCTATTGGCCAGATGCCGATGGAGATTGAGATTGTTGACAGGGATGGGAATTTGATTGACCATGTAATTCGTTGAGGATTGGACCATGATTAATATTTGTCTTGAACAGGATTAAAGGATTTAAGGAAATACAGGATTAAATGTTAAAGAGACGGCTTTTAATTTAATTTTCAATTTTATTGTTAAATACTCTTTTGAATTCAAGTGAGGTAGCGCCAAAGTTTACTAAAAGACCGACCTCTATTTTATAGACTTGCAGGTAATTTATTGCCTGTGCTAAATGCGCCCCTTCTAATTCAAGAAGTGCTTTAAGTTCTACAATTACTTTTCCTTCAACTAAGAAGTCGACCCTTCTTGTAGCTATTTCAGTGTTTCTATAATATACAGGCATTTCCAATTCTCTTTCAAAGTTCAATCCTGCAAGGTCCATTTCTATTTGAAGTGCTCTTTGGTATATGACTTCTTGAAATCCGTTTCCTAGTCTTTTATGGACCTCTATGCAACACCCTATGATAAGTTTTGTTAATTCAGAGTATAACATTAAATTATTTAAAGATTTTCGACCGATTATTTTGCTGCTAAAATAAAATATAAAAGGTAATGTCAACATAGGGTACAACTACAATAACAAATATTAGAGTTGTATGGATTAAATGATTTACAAAATGAAAAGCTGACTAAGAATCCTGTATATCCTTAAATCCTTTAATCCTGTTCAAGACAAAAATCAAATCTTTATCCATGATGTAATAATCACAATCGCTTCTTCAGCTAATTTCTTTGTTCTCATTGTGAGAGAGTCGCCGGTTTCGAAGTTGGATGCGGGGATAGCGCAGAGGTAGATAGAGAGGGTTTTGTTGTATAGCTTTTTGGAGAGGGTTTGAACCAAGGAGGCGTTGATGTGGTGAGAAGAGGAAACGGTTTGTTGAAGGTTATCTTGTAATGATTCGAATTGAATTGTATCACTTGTAGCGGACGCGTCTACCAATATTACATGGTCGAAATGCGTCATTTCTTCAATCATTTCAACCTGTAGTTGCTGAACAATATCGATAGTAACTCCTGGCAGGTTCATTTTGTCTATTGATGTACAAACGTAAGCACCGACGCCATCATCTGATCGAAGCGT
>JBGAQE010000193.1:0-5563 GCA_044220885.1 Chitinophagaceae bacterium | reverse complement strand
CCCCGCCGGATGCCATCCTACCCCCAGGATGTCATCCGGCGGGGTGGATGGCATCTCGCCCCCACAGTACTGTGGGGGGTAAAAAACAACCTATTTTTCTAACAACCTGTATGTCCTGGTTTCAAAAGGTAATAAGTTAATTACCCCTGGCACTGCTGTCAACACATCTTCGTACAAGTTACTGTTCACCATCTTACCTGATCTTGCCTTAATCGAAACCTGTTGTTTCTCCTGACTCGTATTATACAACCGAACTACAATCCCATTACCGTCTTTTGCAGGAACTAAAGTACTTACAACCACTTTTTCATTGCTGATACTGAATGGCGCTTGCACTTTAGTTTTTTCAGATTGGATCAGAACCGGAGGTTGATAAATTTCCTCAGCTCTCTTATAAACATCGGTGATGGAAAATTTTCCGTGAGGTAAAATAATATAGGTAAAACTTACAGGTCCTTCCTGGTCTGCTTTATAATTGGTATGCCAGTAATTATTCAAGGCATAAGAAAACAACAACTGCGAAGGCGTCTGTTTGCTTTTCCAAACTTTTGCTCCCCTACCCGCAGGAATCACTTCACTGTTCATTTCGCCGAATTCTATTATTGGAGCATCAGGACTGAAATAGGTTACTCCCCAATCTTTGTTTGAGAGATCGGCCCATTTTCCACAATAAGTGAAATCTTTATTATTTCCAGGAATAGTATCGTTTAATGGATCGTAAGCAAGGAACCCATTGTCGGCTTTCCATTTTCCATTTGCTACATTGAATGGAAATGCAAAATGAACCGCTTCCTTAGTTCTCACTTTTGTTTTTTCTAAATGGTTTTCTATGGTAAGAGCCCCGGATATATTGTTTAATCTATACCTGATTGATAAACCAGATGTTCCTTCAGCCTCGCAAACTACGGTTACATCCGTTTCATATACTCCCATTTCATTCAAACGGATCTCTTTAACTTTTGAAGTTACAGCTGTGGCAGGGTCGCGACCCGGAACATATAAATACTGATTGAATTGATACTGTCCTTTCTTTACAATATCCGTATTCGTAGCTTTTAGAATGAAGGAACTGATGGCCCCAGTTTTTGAATCAATAAGAACCCGAACAAATTTATTCTCCATAATATTATCATGAAAACTATAGGTTGGAGCTGCTAATCCTATAAAAGTTGGAGTTGATTCTGGTGCAACCTTTAAAGAAGTAGAACCGAGTGCAGGTACATCGGGTACATACACCAACTTTCCTGCCTTTGTTTGCTGTGTTCTTATTACCCTGCCTTTTTCATCCATGATCCTATCCTTATCTGTAAGATCTTTTAACAAAACCATTGATGGACTGCTCCAGGAGTTTGTATTTACAATGGTCCAACTTTTTGAAGGAGAAGAAACTTGATTAAGGAAAGCACTCTTCAACTCTTTCTCTTTTTTATCTGCATCTAGAACATAGTTTCTTTTAAAATCCCATTGCTTTACACTAAATGGAATATCGGGGTCAGAAATACTTGACCAGGCTCCCCATGTATGTTCATCAAACAAGAGCACACCACTCCATACTTTATAAAATTCGAGTGAAGGGAATGAAACCGGTTTCAGTAAGGACCATAATTTCTCCGTTTGATTCACTCTCTCCGCTACACTTTTGTTAAGGGCTAATTCTGCGGCAGACGAAGCGGCTCCATCCTCCCAATAAGGAGTCATATCTCCGTCAACAACCGGAATCTTACTGGCAAAATCCTTTTCTATTTTCTGCATCACCATTTGTGGTGTTGATAAAACCAACTTTGGGTAGATGTATTTATTATTCCAGTTACGCACAAAATCTGAAATCAGCGGATCTAATGGGGCATTGTCAGAGAATATATTGTATCGTAAAGCGAGGTACTTATAAGGATATTTATTCTCGTTTACGATATTGATATAGTCAATCAATTTCTTATTCAACAATCGGGGTTCCCTTGCTCCACCTATGGAATGAAACCAGGCATAACTATCTCCCGATACTATTGTCATAACTTTTTCATTGGAACCCGGTGCTTTCCAGTAGAAAGGTTTATCTCCCCATTTCTCGAGCACGGTCCCAATACGGTCAGAATTATTTGGTCCTACTGAGAAATATTTTATACCCGCCATTTGCATTGCTTTTACCAATGACATTGTATAGCCGGGAATATCGGTGATCATTGCGGAATTGATAGTAATACCGAATTCCCTTTCAAGTTTCCGGGCGTAGTCTGTCAATCGTATAAATTCTTCTCCACGCATTATACCACTGAGATTGTTGGTATAGTATCCAGCAATATTCATACGCCCTGTATTTAAGGCTTCCCTGAATTTTGCAATTTGTTTTTCATTGGAACTATCCAGAAAGTTTTCAACCGCCCAGGTGCTTTCTATATTCCAACGGAATTGTGATTCAAATGGATAATTTTTTGTTTTATCAATAAGATCAATTGCCTGACGAATATTTTCATTATGAATTTCAGCCACTGTTTCCTGTAAATGAGAATATCCTACATCAGTATGTGAGTGGTGAATCATATGTACTTCAAGTGGAATCAAAGCAGTAAGGGTAACCGTATCAGCGCCCATTCTCTTTCCTTGTATTTCAGAGTTGATGATATAGTAAGGAAGTTTTGTTTTGTATGGAACTGATATTTCAAACTCGTTATATCCCTGTTGTAAGTCGAATCGGAAGGGATTGCTTACGCCATTCACATAAGCTACTATTTGTCCATAAGCTTTTGTGTATTCACCAAATAGTTTAACCTGGCGTAAGGTATCACCATTGGGTCCCTTGGTTAGAAGAGGAAGTAACTTAACCATAAACCTATCGCCGGGTACATGTTTATATACCATCAACCAATCAGCTGTTCCTTCCTTCTTGCCTACTATTTTTAATTGAAGGGCTTTACCCGGAGTGATAAGAGCTTTAGGAACTTTAAGCGTTACATCACCCGACATATCATTATTCTTATCTAACCCTTTTTTGATAAAATGAATTTCAGTGCCTTCTGCACCAGTAAAATTCCATCCTGCAGCCTCGTAGTGTTTATCTGTTTCAATAGTGAGATAAAATTTCCCGTTGATAAAAAGATCGAAATGCTGTTTGCCAGAGGAGGTGCCGGAAGAATTACCACCTGTCCAGGTGAAATACGCAAAATCTGCATTGAAATCAGCAGGTACAATGGATGTCAGCCATTCGATAGCCATTTCCCCTGTATTGCATCTTGTCAGTAATGCTTCAGAAGCCATTGGTGTATATGAATAGTAGGAAAGGGTTTCTCCACTGATGGCTTTTGCATATCCGGGCAATGTGCTTTGAGATGAGGATGATAACATCCAAAATCCGAAAAGTAGAAAAAGGCAAACTCGTTTCATAATAAAACGTTTAACGATGATTCAATATGGACTGTCCAATCTCTTCGAGTGATTTTCCTTTTGTTTCAGGAAGATATTTTTTTGCGATATAGAAAGAGACAAGACAGAAAAATGCAAAGAGAAAAAATGTTGCGGCTATACCTAAGTTCTCTCTTAGTACTGGAAACAGAAGATTCACCAGCCAATCTGCCCCCCACATGGTAAGGATACAAATGGATAAAGCTTTACCGCGTATTTCTGTGGGAAAGAATTCGGTTGCAAGAACAAACTTTAAAGGGCCAAGAGAGAAGGCAAAGAATAAAAGGAAGAGCATCATGCAAGAAAGTAATATGTATCCTTTTATATCAAAAGCAAAGCATAGTCCCGTTAATGCCAAAGCTATTCCAGCAAAAAGAGAACCATAGATATAAAGAGGCCTTCTTCCCCAGCTATCCACTTTCCAAATAGCAATCAGCGTGAATAACATATTTGCTGCTCCTAACATGACCTGATATAAAAGAGCGTCTTGTGTTACTATTCCAGCGGAGTGTAATATGGTTGGACCATAGAAGATCACTCCGTTAATACCACTAAATTGTGAAAGAGCTGTAAGAGCCATCACAAGTATTAGGATGGTAGCCATTGGTTTTTTGGAGAGATGTATCTTTCCACTATTACCTGATGATGTAATTTTTTTAATTGATAACAGTTCGGTTTCAGCTTCTTCCCTATCATGAATTTTTGAAAGTACAGTTAAAGAAGCACTCTCTTTTCCTTGTTTCATTAGCCATCTGGGACTTTCAGGAACTATAAGTAGTAATAGCAGAAATAATGAGGCGGGAATAGCACTTACGAAGAACATCAATCTCCATGCTTCTCCCGGGAAATAGCTTATTAATAATGAACTGCTGTTTTGTGAAATGGATAATTGAATGAAATAATTGCTCAAATAGGCCACTAATATTCCTATTGTAATGGCTAGTTGATAGAATGTTACAAGGGCTCCTCTGTTGCGGGCGGGAGCTATTTCTGATATGTATAAGGGCGATATATTCGATGCTACACCAACCGCCATTCCTGCTAATACCCGAAAACTGATAAGTAATGTATATTGTTGTGAGAAGGAGAATCCAACCGCACTAATGAGAAACAGAATAGCTGCAAGAAACAACACTTTTTTTCTTCCAATGGCATCACTAAGCGAACCGGAGAAAGCCACGCCGGCAATACAGCCAAGAAGGGCAGATGAAACAAACCAACCTTCGCTGGCAGCACTTAGGTTAAATTGATTTTTTACTGGTTCAATGATACCACTAACTACTGCCATATCAAACCCAAACAAAAATCCACCAAGTGCAGCAATGATGGTTACAAGTGCTAGGAACCTTTTTTGTGTTGACTGAAGCATATCGTTAATTTAATAGCAAAAAGCATCCTTTACATAACTCAACAGTAATATTCCGTTATCTTTTCCTGAGTATCGAATAGTGTAGTTTTCTGTAGCGGCAGGGATAATGAAGGTTTCAGCATAAGCGTACCTAAATGATTTCTTATCTGTAATAATTTCAATCGAATCCCCTTCTACCAGCATTCCTATTTGGCATTGTCCATTAAGCCGAATTTCGACATCTCCTTTCCAGATATATTTTTCTATTGCATAGAGATGGTCTTCATGTGTCGGTAATTGCCATCTTTCAAAATCTTCTCCCTTTTCAATCATTAAAGGATGGGAAATAAAATCTTTCCGAATCTTTTCGCCAGCACGACTGAAATCAAGATTCTTCATTCCGTGGTCAATATTTATTGGACGTGGTTTTCCATCGAGATCGAGGCGAAGCCAATCGTACAATTTGAAAGTATAGATATAGGGAGTACAACTGATTTCAAGAACAAGGTTGTTTGTTCCGGATCCGTGAATGGTTCCGGAGGGAATCAGGAAAAGGTCGTGTTTGTTGGAAGGAAGCGCCTGAATGAATTTCTTTATGTTTATAGCCTTCTTCTCTTTAGCACTTATTTTTAATGCTTCTTCAAATACATGGGGCTCAACATTATCTTGAAAACCCAAATAGACTACTGCATTTTCTTTGGTATCGAGAATATAGTAGGTTTCATCCTGGGTGATAGGTTCTCCAAAATGCTCCTTCATATAATTAAGACGAGGATGCACTTGAATAGATAAATTACCTCCATCAATCGTATCCAAAAA
>JBGAQE010000013.1:0-48373 GCA_044220885.1 Chitinophagaceae bacterium | reverse complement strand
GTCTTCCTGACTTCCCGCAAATGGGCTGCAAAAATAAATACTATTTATTTAAAATCATACGAAAAGTGGTTCCTTTTCCTAAATCAGAGTGTTTTACGAATAATTGTCCCTTGTGATACTGCTCTATTATGCGTTTTGAGAGACTTAAACCGAGTCCCCAGCCCCGTTTTTTGGTGGTAAAGCCGGGTTTGAATACCCGATTTATGTTTTGTCGGGCGATTCCCTTACCTGAATCGGCTACATCAATGGTGAATTGCTTCTCCGTTTCCTCAATAGTTACGGTTATCGTCCCTTTCCCTTCCATGGCATCAAGGGCATTCTTCAGCAGGTTCTCGATAACCCAGTCGAAAAGTGGTGGCGAAAGCGGTGCTATCAAAGTCTCGATATTACCCTTTTCCAACGTAAAATGCACTTTGCCCGGAGCCCGCTTCTTTATATATTCTACCATGGCGGTTACCTGAAGTATTACGTCGTTGGGTTCCAGGTGCGGACTACTTCCGATCTTACCAAATCGATCACTCACCAGCTTCAACCGGTCTACATCCTTACTCATTTCATGAACAATCTTTTCATCGGCATTAGATTCTTTCAGCATCTCCACCCACCCTTGTAAGGAGGATAATGGTGTGCCTAACTGATGCGCCGTCTCCTTCGCCATTCCAGCCCATACCTGATTCTGAACTGAACGGAAACTGGTTGTGAGGGCAGTTATGGTGATGATAATAAAGAGTGCTATAATAAGGAGCTGTACCAGGGGATAATACCTTACCTGGTTCAATAAACTGGTATTACCGAAATAATAATAATTGATGCGGGTGGAATCGCCCGGATCTTTCCAGGTGATGGGTTCGTTTCCAGCTTTGAACTCTTTTAATTTCTTGGTTACATAACCAGGGTCGTTGGCCACACTCATCGAATCGAGGTTCACATGTTGTACCACACTATCCTTTTCATCCGTTTCAATAATCGGTAAGGAATGGTTACCGGCAATGATCAATGAAACAAGACGGTCACTCATACCACTAGTATCGTTCACTAACAATTTTCCAGCCTCCACCCATTGTTCGGCACGCTGTCTTTCTTCGGTGGCAATCTTTTTTGCCAATAGCTGCGAATAGATGATAGTACCGCTTACAATTACGATGGCGATGATCGCCAAACCTGTTCTCCAGTTAAAAAGCGGTTGAATCATGCAACTAATTTATAAAAACCGTTCCTTTGCTCCGGTTATTTTTTCAAATATATTTACTACCTATCTTGACACCCCGTGTTGCCATAGCGATTCTTAACTGGAATGGTCAATCCTTCCTCCAACAATTCCTGCCTTTTGTGGTTGCGGGTACCTATGCCAATAAAGAGATCATTGTAATAGATAATGCCTCTACCGACAACTCCATCGCCTATCTGCAGGAGCATTTTCCTTCCGTGAGGATTATCCGAAATTCAAGCAATCTTGGGTTTGCCAATGGCTATAACGAAGGATTGAAACAAGTGGAAGCAGATTACTTTGTATTACTGAATTCGGATGTGGAAGTGACTACCGGATGGATTGAACCCATCATTGACTATATGGAACGGTTTCCTTATGTGGCAGCTGTTCAACCCAAGCTGCTACAGTTTAAAAACCGGGAGTATTTTGAATATGCAGGAGCCGCTGGTGGATGGATTGATTCAATGGGCTATCCTTTTTCAAAAGGCAGGGTTTTTGAAGATTGTGAAAAAGATGAAAGACAATATGATGCTCCCGCTCCTATTTTCTGGGCCAGTGGTGCCGCTTTCTTTATAAGAGCTGCAGCTTTCAGGGAGATGAAAGGCTTTGATGGTTATTTCTTCGCTCATATGGAAGAAATCGATTTGTGCTGGCGATTGCAATGGGCGGGTTATGAAATCCATAGTTATCCTGAAGTGGCCGTTTTTCATGTAGGTGGAGGCACTTTACCAAAAGGCAATAGCCGGAAAGTGTTCCTCAATTTCAGGAATAACCTGATCATGCTATCTAAAAACCTGCCCCTTTCTGAATTGATTTGGAAGATTCCTGTACGGTTCGGCCTGGATGCACTCTCGGCTGTAAAAACACTTATATCGGGCGATGGAGGCTATTTTATGGCTGTGGCTAAGGCCCATTTTGCTTATCTGGGATGGTTATTGAACCACAGGAAAGAAGGCATTTATCCCTTGAGAAAGAATCCAAAATGGCAGGGTTATTATAGAGGATGGGTTATCAAGGACTATTTTCTAAAGGGGAGGAAGAAATTCGATCAAATTATTGCCCACAAAAATTGAATTTCAGCATTGAACCCTTATTTTTGCTCCGCAATTAACTCGTTATGGATCAACACACAGAAATCAATCCCCGCGAAAAAGATTTTACACACAATTGGGTGAATTCGTCTGTATTCCTGTTCTATTTACAGGTATTCCTTTTCGTAGCATTCACTTTTGGTTGTGCTTTCAGCCTGTATACCAAGGGGTATAAGGGTCGTCCGGAAGTGCCTGTTCAATCGAGTTCAGAGTATACTCCACAGTATAAATAATAAAAAAACAGCGGATTAAATTTTGCAGGAAATATACATTTCCTATTTTTGCATCCCTGTTAAAAAAGAAGTTCTTTAATACATTCCTCAAAGAAGCCTTTGAAGGATACAAGCGGAAGTAGCTCATTTGGTAGAGCACGACCTTGCCAAGGTCGGGGTGGCCGGTTCGAGCCCGGTCTTCCGCTCTCTGATAATAAAGGTGTGAGTTACTCACGCCTTTTTTTATCGGGATACCTGGGTGGCGGAATTGGTAGACGCGCCGGACTTAAAATCCTGTGAGAAGTAATTCTCGTACGGGTTCAACTCCCGTCCCGTACAAAAAAGCCTCTCTTCATTTTCATGAAGAGGGCTTTTTCATTTAGGTTCAATATGTTTAATGGGTTCAAGAAGTTCAATAGGTTCTTAGCAGTAACTTAAAAATTAATTGCCTGCCTTTTATTTAGATTATTTACTTAGGATCCTTTTGAACTTCTTAAACATCTTGAACATCTAGAACTAATAAAAAAAGTTCTCTGCATATGTACGCAGGGAACTTTATTTCTATTTATACCATCCAATAGAATTCAGTAATCAAATATTTCACCGGCTCGCAGTGCCCCTGTGGGAAACACTGCGGCGGATCCTATATAGTAAGTGTGATATTTATTATAACTATTACTGTCGCCTTAACCTGATTTACGATAACTGAATGGTAAAATTTCAATTTCGAAGCCTGGATTCCGTTTGTTCTCCATACCTAAGCCTTCGGCTTTAAGCATTTGGCTTTAGGCATCAAGCATCCAGCATCACGCATTCAACAACGCCACAGGTTTTTTCGTATTCACCAAATGAGATCGTAAGAACCAGGCCATTTTTTCGTGGCTCTCCATCAGTCCTGTCATGAAATCACTAGTACCTACATCGTGAAATTCGCTTGCTACACGATAAATATTTTCACGAAGGCGGAATATGATGCTTTCATGATCTTCAAGGAGTTCCTTTACGAAACGTCCGCTATCATTTTTATCAAAGCCCTTTTCAGTAAGCTGTGTAAGAGAAAGAAAGGCTTGCATGGTTCCAGGCGCATAATGTCCTAATGTTCGTATACGTTCTGCAATGCTGTCGATGAATTCATCTAATTGCCCGAACTGCCCTTCGAAGAATTTATGTTTATCATAAAAGTCAGCGCCTTCTACATTCCAATGAGCATTCCTGGTTTTTGTAACCAAAACATATTCATCAGCCAATAATTTGGACAATTCAAAAGCAACTGCTTGTGTGTTATTTTCAGTTATACCTATATCCGGTTTCATCTTTTTTGGTTTTAGGTTTCAAAAAAATATACCAATCACTAAATCCGATTTATCAGGCACCTTCTTCATCCAGATTTGAATGACCATCACCGCCAATGCTGTAATAATTATTCTCTTCATCTTCATTACCTGTATCCTCTGCAGCGTCATCTAACTCAGATCCAGGTACATCTAACTGCTCTCCCATCCTATTATTCTTCAATTCCTTTTTTATTCCACTATCATCAACATTCTCAATCGTTGCCGACTGATCCAATGCTGGCGAATCCATTTTTGTCCCAACTTCATAAATATCATCTTTTGGAGGATATCCGGGATCATTCGGGAATACCGGTTGAATTTCATCTGGATTTACCGGTATTGGCTTGTCCTTATCAATCGGAAAAGAGCTGGTCTTTTTAATTTCTATTCCCATCGGTTGAAAATTTAACGGACGTTAACGCACAAACTAGAATGTTGCGGTAGTCAATATTTCCTTTTGTGTAGGATATTGTACTTCCGGATCTTCTTCTGGAGTAATGAATACCCTGATTGGCTTAAAGGCTGATACTGCCTGGAAAGAAGCTGTGAGCTTACTCGATAACATGGTAGAAGCACTCCTGATCTGTCCTATATTCTTAGTTATATTATTCTCCGTTACCATCCAAACAACGTAAGAAATATTTGCTTTATCAAGCCTTTCAACTTCAGCAAGATTTGTCAACTTGACTTTAACAAGATAGTTTTTGTTGTTATCTTTTTTAACTTTCACCGTTCCGCGTGCTGCGGGTACTGCCGGCGATGTTTCAAAATTCATTTTACGTGAACATGAATTAAAAGCCAGCAACAGTAAAACTGACCCTATTGCCAAGGCGAAATATCTTGCGAATTTGTTTTTTGTAATTGTCATCATCCTTAATCTGCTTTTATTTTTTGTTATTCTTCTCAGCCATTTCGGTTATAGATTTACCTAATGCTGCGAGGTCTTTATTGAAACTGGTCTTGAAATCTTCCCATTTGTCTTTTGATCCTTCCTTATAATCATTCATCCTGTTCATAAGTTTGGTATTCTGGGCTTCCAGGTCAGCCATCTCTTTTTCAAACTTAACACGTGTTTCTTTTTTCTCCATTTTCAGCTTCTCTTTCAATTCTGCTATCTTGGCGTCATTAGCTTTCAATTGCAGATTCATATCAGCTTTGAATTTAGCATACTCTGTTACAGAATCAGCTTTAGCTTGTTGCAGTTCTTCTTTAGCATCTACAACATCTTTCTTAGCTTCTTCTACTTTTTCTTCTGCATTATCAACTTTGTCTTTTGAAGTATCTGTACAAAAGGTCAAACTTCCGGTAATGACTGCTGCCACTACACTCAATTTCAAAATGTTTATTCTCATTGGTTTCAATTTAATGGTGATATGTATGTTCTTATTCTGCAGTAGGGTTAAGGATAGAATTAGCTTTCATCTTTATTTTAGAAGCCAAACCATCCAGTTTCTTGTCAGCCTGAGCTTCCAGTTCTTCAGCCTTAATGCGCAATTCATTAGCTTCTTCCCTCATCTTATATTTGAGGTCATCTGCCAAATCTTTAGCACTTCCAGCTAATCGGCTTCTTGTCTTGCTACCCTTATCTGGTGCAAACAAAACACCTAATACTAAACCTGCTACTGTTCCGGCGATTACCGCCCCTATTACTTTTGCTGTACCGTTGCTCATATGTTGTTTTTTTAATTGTGTTTTTGGGCTGGAAGCGTAATGCTTGATGCTGGATGCTGGATGCCTAAGGCTTAGGGCCTAGAGCCTAAGGCATTGTTTAGTAAACTGAAATGATGTTCATTCTCCGAATAATGCTTTTGGCTTTTGACTTTAAGCATTATGCATCTAGCATTTAGCATTTAGCCTCTAGCATTCAAAAGCAAAGGTGCGCCTATTTGGGAGAGGGAGTGTTACAGGATGATGAGGATTGTTTATATAAATCACAGGTGAGAGAGAGAGTTAAAAGGTTTAACAGTTAAAGGTTTAATGTTTCGTGGTGTAGCAGTTTTAGTATGTCCAAGAGGTTCAAGAAGTTCAATAGGTTCCAAAGGGCTTACAAATAGCAGTCAGCTTTTATGTTTTTATTACCGCGCAGGGAACAGGATAAATAATGGAGGTCATATTGAGTATCTCTTGGCTTTAATTATAGTTTTAGAATGACTCGGCGAAAACTCTTGCTTCTCTTGTTCTCTGCGGTAAAATAAAAACTTAATAATGCAAACTGCCTGCTATTTGTAAGCCCTTTGGAACCTATTGAACTTCTTGAACCTATTGAACCAACTAAAACTTGAAACCTGAAACATTACTTGAGAAATCACCCAATTATTAGGTTTTTTTTCTACATTTAACAAAACTCTCCCCTTGCGAAAATCCATTCAGGAACCCTCATTTTGGCTTTTGATTGCGGCGAACTTATTTTGTCTTTATTATTATTCGGTTAATCCAGACGGATTCAAGACTATTGTGTGGGTGTATTGGATACAGAGTGTATTTATCGGGCTTTTTAATTTCATAGATTTACTGACCGTCAAAAACCCTGATCCGAAGAGCTTTTCAATAAATGATGCACCTATTGATGGCAGTTTCAAGGCTAAAGGCTGTGCCTCTCTTTTCTTCCTTTTTCATTACCAATTTTTCCATCTGGCATATGGAATATTCATACTCATCAAAGTGAAAGGGACCTTAGACATACTTTTTCTGAAATTATCTTTACTTGTGATAGTTTTTGAAGGAGTTTTAACCTTAATCAGGAATAAGAATATTCAAAAAAAGCTACAGGTGAATTATGGACAGCTATTCTTCTTGCCCTATCTGCGCATCATTCCGATGCATCTGATGATACTGGCACCAGCTGTTTGGGGACTTTCAAGCGCCTTCATATTCCTGGCATTAAAAACCCTGGCTGACGTGGGGATGTACCTGTTAACAAGAAATATTTATGCGAAGGAATCAATACCAGTAAATTCATCAATCCCTTAAACTGGATTTTCTTTATTTGTAATTGGAATAGAGAGATCCAATTTTGTGCCTTTTCCAGCGGCACTTGTTATATGAATGGAGCCATTATATAATTTCACACGACTTCTCATATTCCTCAGACCTATTCCAGCAGCTTTTTTGGTTTCATCAAAACCAATACCGTCATCATTAATATGAAGATTCAGATTATTCCTTTTTACAGAAAGTGATATGTGAACATGCACTGCCTTTGCGTGTTTCAGGATATTGTTGAATTGCTCCTGCACTATACGGTAAACCATCAATTGCAAGTGACGGGGGATGGTACTATACTCGCTATCATCTTTTTTCAATGAGAACCTGATTCCGGAAGCAGCAGAGGTTTCTTCAGCTAATTCCTTTATAGCCTCATCTAATCCCATATCAAGTACAGGAGAGATTAGCTGCTTAGAAAGTTTCCTGATTTCCTGTACACCTTTCTTAATTATTTCAGTACTCTTTTCAATCATTACCCGGCTCTGCTCTGGTCCATCAGATAAGGCAATAGAATGATACATCAGGCTAATGGCTAACAGTTGGTTTATATTATCGTGTAATTCCCTGCCCAATTCTTCCCTTTCCTTTTCCTGTGTAAGCAGTGTCACTTCTGTGATCTGTTGCTGGTGAAGGATAGCTTCCTCAGCAATTTTCTGTTCCAGCTCCTTGATTGGGGTAATATCCTGGATGGCACCTGTTATACGATCAGGGTTACCAGCTGCATCATACAATATATATGCACGATCCAAAACATGATGGTATTTGCCGGAAGCATCCATAAACCTATACTGACAATTAAGCTGAGATTCCTTAGTAGAAATAAGCTTCTTCAGCTTAATCATATTCTGTTTCAGGTCTTCTGGGTGTATCCTATCGAATCGCCACTGCATAGTGGTACGATTATTCTCTAGTATATAGCCGAATAATTCTCTGACACCTTCATTCCAGAACTGCAATTCATCTGTCTTATAATTCCATTCCCATACAAGATCAGTAGTGGCTCGGGAAACCAGTTCGTTTCGTTCATTTGCTTCTCGCAACTTTTTCTCTAACAGGTACTGCTCTGTAATATCTCTTGTTACACCAACTGTACGCTTTGGCTTACCGTATTCATCATAAATAACCGAACAGTGTACCTGAACATAAGCTGTAGATCCATCTTTTCTTACATATCTGTGAATAGGGCATTGGAAAATATTCTCCTTCTTATTATAACAATCTTCAACAAATTTGACAACCCAATCCCTGTCTTCCGGATGCAACATAACCTGTTGGAATGTGTTAGAAGTCCACTTCATGTTAACATCATATCCAAAGAGACGAAGCAATGCATCACTAAAAACATATTCATCGCTTGAAAAATCGCGTTCCCACAGCATATCATAAGAAGCCAAAGAAGCTAGCCGGTAGCGCTCATTGCTTTTACGTAGTTCCTGTTCAGCTAAATAACTTTCTGTAATATTCCTGACAATGGCCAAGCTTTTCAAGGGCCTCCCCTTTTCATCCCTGATAAACCGGCTTTTCGTATCACAATAAACAACAGTACCATCCTTTTTTCGTAATCTGAAAACGTTATAATCAGCAAAATCAACGTTACCGGTCCTGTTATTAATAATATTGTTCATCATTCGGTCAAAATCATCAGGATGAATGATGGCACGATAAGCTTCTTCTATGGTCTTATATTCCTCAAGGTCATAACCATAGAAATCCTTGAATATATTATTGACATATATTTTTCCTGTTGTAAAATCCACCTCCATGATAACATCATAATTGAGACTGGCCATCATTTCATAGCGCTCATTGCTTCTTTTCATTTCCTGTTCGGCGAGGTAGCGGTTAGTGATGTCGCGCGAAACACCGATCATCCGTATCATATTTTTATTCTCGTCCCTAATGGCCATCACCCTTACCAAAACAAAAGCAATATCGCCATTAGCCTTACAAACACGGTGAACCGGTATTTCCCAGAAAGTATCGGAAGATTTTACAAACAATAAGATACTTTTAAAAATAGCTTCCTGATCTTCAGGATGAACGATTGTTTTCAGGAATTGCTCATAATGCATCGGGGTTTGAAGATTGTAGCCGAATAGCCGCTCCAGGGCATCGCTGCATGTTAGCATTCTTGTAGAAACATCCACATCCCATATCATATCGAAACTGGCTTTGGTAGCCAGATCATATTGCTCATTTCTTTTTCTAAGTTCTTCCTCAACGAGATACCTTTCAGAAATATCCCTTACAACTCCAACGGATTTCTTTGGCTTTCCATCCTTTTTATATATTACGATACATCTTACATCTACATAAGCTATGCTACCATCCTTCCTCCTGTATCTATGAATTGGCAATTGGAATTTCGTATCCTGCTGTTCAAATTTCCTGAAAACAAAATTCCGAATCATAAGATTGTCATCAGGATGTGTCACTACCTTATGAAATTCTTCAATATCCCATTCCAATTTTTCATATCCAAGATTGGTTTGGAAAGCCTCATTAAACCGATAACAATTCTCTTCAAAATTCCGTTCCCAAATAATATCAAATGAAGCTTTTGCAGCCAGTTCATATCTGGTATTAGAAGCTTCCACCTTTTCCTGCATTTCAAAACGGTGCGAGATATCCTTGAAATTTACAATTATACCATTTACGCTATCCCCAGTATAAAAAGGAGAAATTGTCACTTCGAATACCACCCTTTCGGTATCGAATTTGTATTTATTGATCAGGATGGATCTTTCACCTGTTAATGCCCTCTCAAATATCTTGTGTAACTCATCCCATTGTTCAGTCTTTACAAACTCAAAAAACGACTCACCTCTTTCTGGCTTTTGGTCACGTACGGTAAGTCCGATTTTTTCGGCTTGCTGGTTAAAATACACAAGTTTGTAAGCTGTGTCTAATATCACATACCCTTCTGCAATATTATCCAACATGGACTGCAGCGAATATTCATTTTGCGAAGGATTCCCTTTGCTTTCATCATTAATAGATTTCATTTCCAAAAGAACTTCCGGGTTTTCAGCATCAACCTGATTACCTATCAATTGGCTCGACACTTTCAACCAAACTCTTTGCTTATGCTTGTCGAGTAATCCAACTAACATGTCCTTTATGGAAACTCCTGTAACACCGGTTGTGATATGTGGTAATTGAAAAGACTTAACTGGCTGTCCATTTTCAAGAATGGCATTTTGAAAAAGCTTGTCGAGAGAAAAACCTTTAGTGAAGAATTTCTGGATTAAGTTTTCAGCAGCAATGTTCTTATAACGAATCAAACCTTGCGAATTAATCCAAAGCATGGCAGCTGGCATACTATCCCAATCAGGTCTTTGCTTTTCTAATAAGCCAGTTCTACCAATTCTCATAAACAAGGCTTAGGTTTATTTGAGTATTCTTAGCTATTGCATTTAATACAAATTACAGCAATCACTTTCTGCAAAAGATAACAGCCATCATACTCCTTATTGATTATATGACGCCAATATAAATCTAAACTTGTAATGAAATTTTGTGTTCATTTATTCATCAGAAGCATTTAATAAAATCGTGATTCATAAACAAAAGTGGTCCAATTATTAAATAAGTGTTCCTCTGTATCCAACTCCAAACATTACACTTAAATTTAATGAGATTTAGTTACAAAAAAGGCTATTGTAAAAGCTTATTTGATTTATCTCAAAAAATCCTTTCGAGTAACCGTAAGTGTGGATATAAAATGAAATGAAGTATAATCCCCGATAAAATTACTAAGCAGATTCGTACAATTACGAGCACGAGAGGATTGACATAAATCAACACATGAATAAATATCTGTTTGCAAAATATGCTTACTACTAATCTATGGGAAGGAAATATGCTAATCAAGTAAGAGAATAAGAATCACTTCTTAAGTTCCGAAGCAATACTCTGAAAGCAGAAAAGATAAATATACCAAGTAAGCCACCGAAAGTATTAAGGATAAGATCGTCCACATCGAATACACCCCAACCTGTGAGCAATTGAATCAATTCAAAAAACAGGCTAATTCCAAAAGTGACAAATACAACAAGAGCATATCGATATTTGGATCTTATAATAATACATAACAGGAATCCAATAGGTAAGAATCCTATTACATTTCCACCAAGGTTATCAACCTTATATTCTGTTCGTAATCTTCTGCTTTTTGAAAACAATTGAATAGTACTAAAGGGCTTGAAGTTTGCGGTTCGGATGCCATCATTAATCACCCTTTTGTTTATAGATGTATTAAAAACCTCTCCATACCTACCATTGAAGTTTTTAAATAAAATGAACTTCGATAAGATGACCAGGAAACAAAGTAAGAGTATACCGGCAATCCACCGTACGGTCTTTAGCTTCATAATCGTAAAGGCTAAAGATACCGCATTATGTTTTATTGAAGCTTGCTGGCAGCTTCAGTGTCCAGAAAAATATAAATCGAAGGATGGGATAGGAATAAAGTAGCTGGCAAAGATTCTGTAACCGGACCTTCCAACATCTCTTTTACAATATCAGCCTTTTTACTTCCACTAACTACTAATATGAGATGTTTTGCTTCCATCAGGTTACCAATACCTAGTGTTATACCTTGTTGCAATGGCATGGGTTTATCAAAATACTTTTGGCCAACTTGCTTTGTGAGAGGTTCAAGAGTTGAAACATGAGTGCGAATAGTAGCGGGTGTACCAGGCTCATTTAAACCGATATGTCCGTTCATACCTAATCCAAGAATGGCAACATCCATTCCTTTAAAACTGTCGATAAAGGATTCGACTTCATGGCAAACCATTTCTGTATCTGATCTTCTCCCATCAAAAAAACAAATCCTGCTGTCATCCAGCCCCAATGGCATTGTAAGATTCCTGGCTATTGAATATGCACAACTACCTTCATCATTAAGGTTAAGTCCGACCCATTCGTCAAGACTAACCACGGACCATTTGGAAGTATCTATAATGCCTTGCTCTTTAAGTTGACAAAGTTCCTTATAAAGGCCAAGTGGTGAATCGCCGGACGCAGCGCACAACAGAGGAGAGGTTGATTCTTTGAGAAAAGAGGCTACCAGTTCTGCAGCTTGAATAGATAATGAGTTATAATTATTGGAGACAATAACCTGCATGATATCTTTTAGTAAAAGTAAGGAGTTCCCTCAATTTGAAGAATACGCCACTTTTGATATCATTCATAAAGGCCAGTGATGGCATCTGAAGCTAGCATCCTTACATCTTCAATCTGACTGAAGTCCTTATCACAATACACTTCAAAAAAATAGTTCTGTAATTTGTATAGAGTGATATGATGGGTGTCGCTGGTACGTTCTCCTACTAAAACACCCGACTCCAATACAAGCTTAATCTTAAAAGGGAGTTGAAGATTCGAAAACTCGTTATCGAAAACCATGATTTGCTACTTTAATTTTGACCTTTAACCGTTAAGCCAATATACAAGTGAATAAACAACTATATGACGTAATCTATTTCACTTTCGTTGTAAACAAATTACATTTTATTAAAAAAATCATGCTTTAACTCAAACAACTGCAAAAATTCATTCCACATTACCCAAAAACCATAGCATCCGCCATTTTAAAATCGGTGTTATGATCTATAATTGTTGAAACATCGATTTTATTTAATCCTGACACATGTAGATAGTTCCTGATATATAAATCACATCAAGCTAAATGCCAAAAGCATCCCGAGGGATGCTTTTGATCAAGAATCATCTAAAATGATTTAAATAATTTTAGAAGGAAGCAATTTATGTAGCTATTAGCTACGTAGCAATATAGCTACCAACCTATACCATAGTCCTCGCCGTGGTTAGAACTACCACCCCAGAAACTACCATGTTTCCAATCGAAGAAAATGGCGTTGATGGGACCACTACTTCTTTCTGTAAATGACAATATATATCCCATTTTCTTTAGTTCATTCCGAACTTCTTCCTTTGTTGCCGATTGCAATAACAATTGTCCGGGTCTGGGTTTGCGATCATCATTTTTCGTTCCGCCCAATGAAAGCCAAAGCTGATTCGAATTGATATTAGCTGCTTCAGTTGCCTGCTGTACCGTCATACCGAATTCAACCATGTTCAGGAAAAACTGTAATAGATTCTGGTCTTGCGTATCGCCACCCTGCACAGCAAAACTCAGGAAAGGTTTTCCATCTTTTAATGCAAGTGAAGGTGTAAGCGTTACCCTTGGTCGTTTTCCGGGTTCCACCACATTAAATGGATTGAGGGTTTCGTCGAGCACGAAGCTTTGCATACGCTGACTCATACCAACTCCGGTATGTCCGGCTATACAAGCCGGCAACCATCCACCGCTTGGAGTTATTGAAACCACCCATCCGTCCTTATCTGCCGCTTCAACAGATGTTGTACCCATCCAAAGACGTTCCATATTCTTTATCATTACTGGCTACAGAGGAATCGTGTGATGGCACAAAATTCCTGTTGCCAGCACCTGGACTAAAGCCCCTTTGTTTTAATACTTCGAGATAAGGATTGGTTCCTCCCTGAAATGGATAAGGATCTCCTGGGCCTATATTGGGATCATTTTTATCAGTTAGCATTTGCGCTGCTCTTTGCTTTGCATACTCCTTGCTTAACAATCCTTTCATTGGTTCTTGTGGTGCTTTAGCCGGATCGCCGTAATAAAAATCGCGATCAGCAAAAGCCATACTCATTGCCTGATAAACAGTATGGATATATTTCGGAGAATTGTACCCCATCGATTTCAGATCGAAGTTCTCAAGTATATTCAATGATTGCAACAACATGGGGCCTTGGGTCCATTGCTGCATCTTATATACCTCCACTCCTTTATAATTTACATGAAGAGGTTCTTCTTCTATTGGGCGCCATTTAGCAAGATCTTCCATAGTTATCAATCCACCCTGTTCCTGACAACCTCTTACAAATTCCTTTGCGATATCTCCTTTATAGAATCTGTCATAAGCTGCCCATATAGCTTCTTTTCGGTTCTTTCCTTTTTTCAAAGCTTCCTGTTCATTGCCACCATTTTAGTAAGTGTCTCCAATAAATCTTTCTGAACAAATATCTCTCCTGCTTCTGGCGCCTCTCTTTTGCTTCCTGTATGTGGAAGGAAAACAGCTTTACTATATGGCCATTCACTGATCATCTTCTTACCTCTTTCCATACTGTTAGCAGTTTGTGCTTCGATAGGATAACCTGCTGCCAAATCCATTGCTGGCGCTAATACTTCCTTAAGAGATAGCGTTCCATAGTTGGCTAACATATAACATATTCCTCCTGGTGTACCCGGAGTGGTTGCTGCTAATGGACCATATTCCGGAGGAAAATTATACCCTTTACTTTTAAAGAAATCAACTGTTGCACCAGTTGGAGCAACACCCATTGCATTGATAGCAATAACCTTTTTTGTTTTTGATTATAAATCAGCGCCTGTGTTTCTCCACCCCAGCTCAATACATCCCACATAGTACATGTTGCCGCCAGCATAGCACAGGCAGCATCTACAGCATTACCACCTTTCTGAAAAACCATTGATCCTGCTGTTGCCGCCAACGGCTTACCTGTTATAGCCATCCAGTTCTTTCCGTGTAATGGTGGCTTCTGGGTTTGTTGGGCTATTGATGTTGATGTTACAAGAATTAATAGTGCAAGAGTTAACAGTTGTTTCATTATTTTTTATTTGCTTGATGCGAAATGCTTGATGCTTGGTGCTTTTTTGCCTAAAGCTTAAGTTAGGGCCTAGGGCTTAATTCAGTCTTCGAAAACGGAATAGTGAGCTATGGAACTCTAGAAGCGCTGAAGTCCGTCAGACTGAGTTAAAAGCAAAAGCAATTCATTCTTTATAAATGTACTATAAAATGCTAAATCCATAAACCATATCCATCGGGTCAACGACCAAATTAAGCTTCAAGCATCCAGCATCAAGCATTCAGCATTAAGCCTTAGGCTTTACTGCTGGCGTTGAATAGGCAGGCTTAGTCACCTTCGGCGTCGGTTCCTTCTCCAACATCTTCAACACTTCCTGAACAGCTCTTTCCAATTGGAGGTCTCTTCCTTTTGAAGTGGCACCGGCTTCCTGGTGTTGTTCGATATCAGGAGCTACACCTTCATTTTCTGCCACCCATTTTTTGGCAATAGGATCGAATACCGCATTGTCGGGTGAGGTCATTGCGCCACCGTCAATAAAGGCATAGTGAACAGATGATTTCACTAAACCACCCCAAGTGCGGGTGCCAATTAATGGACCTACTTGCTGATGACGGAAAATCCAAGGGAAGAAATCTCCACCTGAACCGGCGAGTTCATTTATCAATAAAGCTTTTGGCCCTAGTATACCAGCAGGCAATCTCATTGCTGCCCCGTTTGGCACTTCATTAGTTAGTGATGCACGAAGTCTTCTAACCATCAGGTCAACCATATAATCATCCAGCAAACCTCCCCCATTGAATCGTTCGTCTATCACGGCTCCTTCTTTATCCTGTTGTGCAAAATAATAACGGTTGAAATTCACAAAACCTTCACCACCAGTATTGGGAACCCAAACATAGCCGAGTCTTCCTTTTGATAAAGAATCTACTATTCTACGATTGTTTTCCACCCATGCTTGCTGACGCAATCCGTTCTCATTTGAAACAGGTTTCACAATAATTGTCCATGAACCTTCAGTACCGGGTTTGGAATTTATAGTCAGAACAGTTTGCTTACCTACAGTTCCATCAAGCCATTCCTGATAATCATCAGAAGCTAATAACTCCCTGCCGTTAACAGCAACAATATAATTTCCCTCTGCCACTTTTAATCCGGGTACATCTAATGGAGCTTCCAGACCAGGATTCCAACTTTCGGTTGTATATATTCGTTGAATCTTCCAACGACCACTTTCAGGAATAAGATCGGCTCCCAAATATTCCGACTTTGGAATCACCCACTTTTGGAAAATCTCCACCGAATACGAAACTATGTCCTACAGACAGTTCTCCATTCATCATATCCAGAACATAGCTAAGATCAGCCCTGTGTTTGATAGAAGGAATAAGGGGCATATATCTGTCCCACACATCATTCCAGTCGCGTCCATGCATATTCGGGTCATAGAAATAATCTCTCATATAGCGCCAGGCTTCTTCAACAATCTGCTTCCACTCTTCCGACCTGTTCAATCGCATAGTAAGATCTACTGCAACAGTTCCTTCTCCGGGGGCAGGTGGTCTTGAAGTTGCTACTACCCTCCATTGTGGGCCAGAACGCAACAAGGCTTTTTCACCGTTTGCTGAAACAGATACCATCGAAGCACCTTTTGTAAAGTCTTCCATCTTATTCCCTTCAAGTACATATTTACTGATAACCGGACCGGCTCCCAGGAACACAGATCCTTTAGGACCAGCAAACATATAATCGTAATAGGCAACTGGAACATTCAATACAAGAGTTCTTCTATCGATCTGATCCATATCTATTTTAATCAGGCTATCTTTTTCAGTGGTAGCAGGCTTTTTCTGTTTTGTAGAATCCGGTTCTTCATCGCTTTTCAATACAAAAGGTGAAGCTTCTCCTTTACGGAGTACAATTACATAAGCCGCAAAGTTTGGCTTGGCTTGCATGGAGCTTGTATTAGCCCATCCTGAACCTAATGCAATATTGGTACTGGCAAGGAAATAGAGGAATTTTCCACTTCTGTCCCATACAGGCCCTTGAGCATCGGCCATTGGATCACTCAATGCCTGTGCTTTTTTTGTTTCAAGCGACCAAACCATTACCCTATGCAGATTATTAGCACCCGTTTTCGAGTACGCCAGCCATTTAGAATCTGGAGACCAGGTAATACCCATGCCACCTCTTTCAATATTCATACCTGCAACATCTGCAGTCTGTATTTTCCTGTCGCAATTTCAAGCACTTTTATTCTCACATCATCATCTACAAAAGCAATATATTTTGAATCAGGCGACCATGTTGCTTCCCATCCTAATTTAGATTCACCTATGGAAATTTGCTTACGGGCGCCAGTTCCTTCCTGGTCAGCGATATGCAAATCCCTTTCCACCTGCATCAGAAAACCAGGCAATCTGTTTTCCGTCGGGAGACCATATCGGTTGTCTGTCGGCAACTCCAGAGCTCTGTGTAATATTTCTTACATCTCCATTTTCTACCGGCACTGTGAAGATTTCACCACGAGCTTCCATTATGATACGTTTACCAGTGGCAGATAATGATGCATTCTGCACTCTGCTGGAAACAGTTTCCCAAACCGGTTCAGCCCAGGGAAAATCACCTGTTACATTGATTACCAATTGTTGTGATTTGCCAGAAGGAATATCCATCAGATGCAGATAACCGTTCCATTCATAAACGAGATCACTGCCGTTGGCATCCACCCATTTCACATCGGAGCCTTTCACTTTGGTGCGTTGTTGTAAGGAAGATGTCTTTGTATTATAACTCCAAACATTGGAGATCCAATCGCGATCTGACAGGAAGAAGATTTCGTCACCCACCCAAACAGGACGAAGTTCCATGGTCTTATCACTTGGAATATTCACTTCAGCCAAAGTGGCGAGGTCTATTATTTGAAGAGGGGTATTTTGTCCGCCTCTGTAATTCCTCCATTCAACATCCCATCGGCTAACCCTGTCGATAGCCATTTTCTTTCCATCTGGAGAGAAGGAACCAGCGAAAGCAAAGGGACTTGGCAACAAAGTTGATGCCCCTCCATTTGCAGAAACTGTCCAAAGTCTGTTATAATCTGTTGGAGCTGTTTCCCTGGCGCAGGCGTAAAGGATTTTCTTTCCATCGGGTGTCCATCCTCTTACTAAAGAAGCTTCTGAGTTCCATGTAAGTTGAACGGGTGCGCCGCCAGTAACTGAAACGGTGTATACTTGAGTACCACTGGCACGATTGGAACTGAATGCGATTGTTTTTCCATCGGGAGAAAGATGGGGATTACTTTCAACAGCGGCAGTACTTGTAATGCGTCGGGCATCACCTCCTTTTTTATCAACCACCCATATATCAGCACCATATTCAAAAGCAATCAATTGCTGACTGATGCTGGGTTGTCTTAGTAAACGAGTACCCTGACCAAGGGTTGAAAAATTCGAAATCAAAAACAATGCAATAAATGCAGTAATAAGGTTGAGTTTTTTTGCAAGCATGGAATAGAATTTGGGATTGGAGATAAAAATAAGGCATTTAGATGGGATGCGGGGTGCTGAATGCGAGATGCTTGATGCTGGATGCTGGATGCTGGATGCTGAAGGCTTAAAGCTTAGGGCTTAAATTGGGCTCAACCCCTTCGGGGTTGAGAACTATTGGAAAGATTTTTGTGCGTTACTTCTTTGCTTCACTTAATCCTTACTCACTTCTTCCATTCCTTTTGTCACCCGGGGTCATTATTATTCAACCCCTTCGGGGTTGGGGATACATTGCTATATAAAATATCTATTTTTATTACTTCACTCCTGCTTTACTTTAATACTTCAAACTCCCGACTGTTTCCCCGCTACGCCCGGGGATACGATGATTCAACCCCTTCGGGGTTGGGGTTACATAACATTTTAAATTCTGATTCTGTGTTACTTCATTTCTTCAATACTTAACCACTACTTAAAAACAATTCTTCCTTCCTTACTTCCCTACTACCCTATTTCTAACACCCATACTCCTTTCTCAAACAAAAACATACTCTGGACTTCAGACTACCGACTCCCGACTTGCATCCGTATTTCTCTTCTGACTTAAAACTCAAAGGCTTTAAAATTCAAACGCAACGGACTAGAATTTCACTCTCTCCAAAATTCAAACGCTGCGGACTTCCGGACTATCCATATTCCGGACTTCGCAAGACTTTCACTCTCCCTTAACAAGCTTTCACAAATTCCGGCCGTCTATTTGTTTGATGCATAGAGGTATTAAATTCTATCATCAATTTTTTCACCATGAGGAATTCTACTTTTATAGCAATTGTAATAGCTGGGATATTGGGAGTATCCAGTATTGCTACTGAATCGAAAGCACAAAGGGTATCGGTGAACTTTTCTGTTTTCCAAAATGAATTAGGAAGGTATGGCCGCTGGACGCATCACCCAAGATTTGGAGAAGTGTGGATTTATAATGAACCAGGGTTCCGTCCTTATTATAGTAATGGTAATTGGGATTATACTGAATATGGCTGGGAATGGATAAGTGATTATGATTGGGGCTGGGCTCCTTTCCATTACGGTCGATGGGAAATGGATCCTTATTATGGATGGATATGGATACCTGGTTATGAATGGGCTCCTGCCTGGGTTTCATGGAGTGAATATGGCGATTATTATGGATGGGCACCATTAGGATATGGATTATCTATCAATATAAGTATCGGATCTATTCCATACGACAGATGGAACTTCTGTTCTCGTCCATATATAAACCAACGTAGCTTCCGCGACTATTGTGTTCCTTTTGCCCAAAACAGGAATATCTACCGCAACGTAACCATCATCAATAACTATTACGGAGAAAGAAATGGCAGATATAGTGCAGGTCCTCAAAGAAGAGATGCTGAAAGATATTTCGGACGCAATATTGAAACACATCATTACGATCGTGAGAATCGCTACCAGAGAAGGGATAATGACAATAGAAGTAGTACCCCTTATGTAAATAATGATAACAGGTACGACAATAGAAATGGGAACAGGAATAATGGAAATGGATTTGGCAATAGCAATGGTAATGGTAACAATAACGGCTATAACAATGGTAATGGTCGTGGAAATGATAACGGAAGGGGAAATGGATATAATAATGGAAATGGTAACAGTAATGGAAACGGAAATGGTTATGATAACAGAAACGGAAATGGCAATAATAATGGGAACGGCAATACCAACAGGCAGGAAAACAGAAACAGGAATGAATATGAAATCCGTAATAACGACCGAAGGAACAGGGATTTCAATCCCCGCAACAACGAAAGCGAAAGACCTAACACGGGTACCTTCCCTGGCAATAACCAGCGTAACGAGAATAATGTAAACAATGGCAACAGGGGTAATGATAACCGTGGTAACGACAATAACAGAAACAATGGTCAGCGTATAGAAAGACCAGACAATACCCGTAATCAGCGAGAATATACACCTCCACCTCAGAACAGGAATGAAACCAGAAGAGAAAGTCCCGCGAGAGAGGAAAGAGGTAATGGTCAAGGGAGGTCTGGGAGGAGAGGGTAGGTTGAGTCGGGAGTCTTTAGTCTGAAGTCGGGAGGCAGGCGTTTAAGGTTTAATGTTTAAGGTTTAAGGTTCTTACATTCGATCAGTCTCTTCGAATTTGAGAACCTTAAACCTTAAACCCTTAAACTATTAAACTCTTAAACAGGTTGCCTCCCGACTCCTGACTCCCGACTACAGACTCCCGACTCCTAATTCCCTGCACTCTGATCCACCAACCAACTATCCGTTCTGAATGGACAAAGAGGTAATCCTTCTTTGGAGGCGATATTTCCAATGATGGTATTTCCGAAACCATATCTTACAGCAACAGGTTCTTTTACTTGTTTGCTGGATACAATGATTTTATCGTTTTCGATTTTTGCATCTGCGGCTACCCATACCTGATCGGCGCCTGCAATAAAGAATCCTGATATGGTTTTTCCAGTACTCACAAGTCCATTTGGAGCATTCGAAATCTGTAGTGAGATTTTTTCTTTCAGCACTTGCATAGATGCATATTGTGGACTTTTATATGCAATGCCTGTCTTCTTATAGGTTTCCGCTAAGGCCCAATTTGCTAATCGTTCCCCTACCGGTTTTTTTCTTGAAGGATGAATATTGGATACTGAATCAATCAAATCCGTAATCACCACCATTCCTGTATTAGGATGCGACAGGGTCATCGTTTGTTGCTCTTGCAGCAACGCTCCCACATTCTTATTACCATAAGTAAAGGGCGCAATCTGAACGTAATAGAATGGGAATTGCTTATGCCAGGAATCCCTCCAGCTATCAATCATTGTTGTGAAGAGTTGCTTATAGGTGCTATTGGTGTTTGTATTACTTTCCCCTTGATACCAAATTGCACCGGCAATTGAATAGTTAGTTAAAGGATATATCATGGCATTGAATGCGGTGTCCGGATCCTGTAGGCCACCAATCCACCTTATTCAATTGAGAAGCTGCCTGCTTCAATGGAATATCCATTTGAACTAATTCCATCGGAGTCCATGTTTCAGCAGGCGTACCGCCCCAACTGGCATTCACTAAACCGATAGGAACATTCAGGTCTTTTTGTAATTTCTTTCCAAAAAAATAACCGACAGCACTAAAACCCTTAATCGTATTTGAATCGCAGATAGTCCACTCCGCTTTTACATCATCCTGAGGAGTATAGGATGCCGTTTTAGGTACATGGAAAAACCTGATATTAGGATTGAATGCGGTTGGTAGTTCATCTTTAATATCCTTAACCCCATTATAAAAACTCCATTCCATATTTGACTGGCCCGAACAAATCCAAACTTCGCCTATAAGGATATCTGAAAGCACTATTTTATTACGGCTTTCGATACTGATCGTGTAAGGACCGCCCGCTGAAGGGGTAGCAACCTTTAGCTTCCATGTGGCCATGTCTGTAGCCCTGGCCTGATATGTTTTCTGATTCCAGCTAGTGGTTACTTTCACTGTTTCAGAAGGACCCGCCCAACCCCAAAGGGATACAGAATCATTTTGTTGCAAAACCATGCCCGATGATAAGATGGCAGGTAACCTGAGTTGCGCCTGGCTGCAAACTGCCAGCAGCATTGTCAAAACTGTCAGTAAGAAATTATTTTTTTTCATATTAGAATCAATTCAAAGCTAATATACATCATTTGCCAATGTTCGCTACAGGCAAGGCTTACAGAGGAAAAATTATAAGGTGAAAATGCTGCTTCAAACCAATAAGGAAGTTGTACAAAAAGATTTCTTCTTTTTAACTGACATTATGAAAATGTAGCACAGGAATTGTACATGAAAAGCAAAGGGGGTACTTGACTATGCAGTTACAATTCCAAAAAAATATACAGTTCACAAAATTGATAAAGGCCGATGGCCGTCTTCGCGAATTCAACTTCAGGAAAATGGGTGGCATCCAGGATGGATTATTCACTCTTGATGTCAGCGACGAAAAAGGCAACCGTTTGATGCTTCGTCTTCATAAAGAAGATGGCATCTGGAAAGTAATGGAACCAGAGAATGTGCCTTTGTGGATACTTAGAAACGAAAAAATCTTTCACGATGTAATCGAGGAAGAACTCGCTTCCAATCCATAATTTCTGCCCTGCAATTACTTTACAATTCGCTCCTTTTTAGGGGCTTTTCTGCTTTCCCCCCAACTAAGGCAAATGGGTATTTTATTGATTTTATTCAAGTTTCACAACGGTTTTACCCGTATTTACGTCTAAGTATATATACTTAGGCGCCCCATTTGCCGTTAAACCTTGTCCTTTATCCTTTTGAATTATGTATATGAGCAAGAGTTTTTTTCTATCAGCAGCCCTGACCGGCCTGTTGCTTACCACAATTCGTACTGCCTATTCCCAGGTCAATATACTTGACTGGAGCAGTTCTTTTTCCCCTGCATGGGCAGCTGGAAACACCACTGGAACAGCCACAAATATTGGTGGCACAACCATCAATTGTACAGTTACCCTTTCCTTTTCAGGAACAGGCAGCTTTACAGCACCCTACCCCAGAGTGAATGCCAATAATTCCCAACCGGCCGATTTCCAAGTTCAAAGTTCAACAGATGCGCTAGAAATTGATCAGGATTTGGCTAATAAGACTTCTTTTAGCAGAGTTGTATATACTTTTTCAAAAGCGGTTCAAAACGTACAATTCGGAATTTCAGATATTGATTATCCAGGACCCGGCACTCCGTTTAACTATATAGACCTTGTAACAATTACCGCTACCGGACCCAATGGTTCTGTGGTTCCAGTTATTACTAAATATAATGGCGCTTCTACAGTATTCTCCATTGCATCCAATATTTGTACCGCCAATTCAGGCACAGGTGGTGCCAATGTGAGTAGTTTGGTTCAAGGAAGTCCTGCACAGGATGGAACTGCCTTTGTTGACTTTGGCACTGGTGCCATCACAAGTATTACTATCCAATATGGAACTGTCAACAACGCTAACGTAAGAAACAATCCCAGACTACAAGCCATTTCAATTGGCAACCTCACTTTTATTCCATTATCGGGTCTCCCAATTGCTTTTTCACAATTGGAAGCACAGCTTAAAGGCAAAGAAGTTGCTCTGCAATGGAATACATTAGCATCAAAGGAAGAAGGTTTGCTATATGTAGAAAGAAGTCGCAATGGAATGCAGTGGGAATCAGTACCCGGAATTTCACCATTTAAGATTATAGCAGATACAAAGTATAATACAATTGATGAGTCGCCATTTCCTGCAGTCACTTTCTATCGTTTAAAACAAGTTTCAATAACCGGAGAAGTATTGTATTCAAGAATTATCAGGGTAAACATGGCTCCCTCAGGAAATACATATATCAGAACATATCCCAATCCATTCCAATCCACATTTAATCTGGAAGTGAACTGGCCTGAAGCGGAACGAATAGCTATTAAGGTATATTCAATGGCAGGACAGATTGTTCATCAATCAACAGCCAGTGTACAAAAAGGATTTCAGGTTTTAACATTACCTGATTTTTCAAATTTACCAAAAGGTGTTTACACCTTGCAGGTAACTGGAAATACCATTTCTCAATTAAGTACAATTAACAAACAATAAAATACTTGAACGAATGTAAAACGCCTCCAGACCAGGAGGCGTTTTGCATTTATACTATTTGTACAAATAGAATTTAAATAGCATTTGTAGTAGGGCATTTTCAATTTAACTAAACAATAATGTACAATTGCTTTTCCACAGCTTGTTGATAAGTAACTTTAGGAATATAATGGTATGAATAATTATATTTGAAATGGATGGAATAGTTAGTGACCTTCCAAATGACACTGTGCTATTTGTGAAATTAAAATCTGTAGCGTTTTGACAGAAACTATTATCAACCTTGAAACCGTTAACCCTATTGAATTTTTTGGTGTTAACAATGGAAAGCTCGACATCCTTAAGAAAAAATTCCCGCTGCTGAAAATTCTCTCCCGGGGAACTCAACTAAAACTCAGCGGAGCTCCAGAACAAATCACTTCTGCCAAAGAAAAAATCGAACTCATTGTCCAGTATCTGCAACGCAACGGACACATGAGTGAGAATTACTTTGAGCAAATACTTGGTGGAGACGATGCGGAAACTGTCGACAACTTTATTGAAAGAAATCCCAATGATGTTTTGGTTTTCGGTCCTAATGGAAAAACTGTTAGAGCCCGAACAGCCAACCAGAAACTATTGGTTGCAAAAGCTGAACGGAACGATATCGTTTTTGCTATTGGACCTGCCGGTACGGGTAAAACCTATACCGCAGTAGCATTGGCAGTACGAGCTCTGAAAAACAAGATGGTCAAGAAAATCATACTCACCCGTCCTGCTGTTGAAGCAGGCGAAAGTCTCGGTTTTCTGCCAGGCGATCTTAAAGAGAAAATCGACCCGTATCTGCGTCCATTATATGATGCATTAGATGATATGATACCTGCCGATAAGCTGGGCTATTATATGAGCACCCGTGTAATTGAAATCGCTCCGCTTGCTTATATGAGAGGCCGAACACTTGACAATGCGTTCATCATACTTGATGAGGCACAGAATGCTACCGATCTTCAGATAAAGATGTTCCTCACCCGTATCGGTTCTAATGCAAAAGCAATTATTACCGGTGACTTAACACAGATTGACCTTCCGAAGAACCAAAAGAGTGGTTTGGACAAAGCGGTTCGAATACTTCAGAACATTGATGGTATTGCCCATATTGAGCTGAATGAAGAAGACGTAGTTCGTCACCGATTGGTAAAAGCTATTATCAGGGCTTATGACAGGGATAAAGATGCTACCGAAGCACCCATCCCGGTTTTCAAGCAACCAAGAGCCGGAAAAGACGATACGGCACCCAATTCCTAATTATCTTTAAAGGAATATACCAAAGCCTGCGGTTTTATCTGCAGGCTTTTTTAATTTTGAGTATGAAGTATTTATCCCTCCTCTTAATAACCATTATCACAGCAGCTGCCTGCACTTCTTCCAATCAACCGGTTAAGGCTGAAAATGCAACCGATGCAGGACGTGAATTTGTACGAGCCGTTTTAGATGGAAATTTTGATCGCGCCTCTTTTTATCTCTTACAAGATTCAACCAACCAATTACTCTTCAACCAGCAAAAAGAGAATTACAAAAAGATGAAAGATGTTGAGCGAAGGGATTATAAAGACGCTTCCATTCGCCCGGTTGGAATTATACCAGAGAATGATTCCATCACTATCTTCCGCTATTATCATAGTGCCAATGCAAAAGACACCACGCCGCTAAGAATTGTCAGAAAAGATGGACAATGGTTAGTAGACCTTAAGTCAGTAATAAAAATGTAATCATGCTCTGGAAACATTTACTATTAGTAGCATTAGGTGGTGGCGTTGGCTCGGCAGCCCGGTTCCTTGGGCAGAAATGGATGGCAGGTAGCTTCAGCACACAATTTCCATATGGTACTTTGTTTGTAAATATCCTTGGGTGTTTGTTAATAGGACTTATTTATGGATTAGCATCCCGTCATGAATGGATGAATCCGGAATGGCGCTTATTATTGATGACAGGTTTTTGTGGAGGATTCACTACTTTCTCTGCATTCACCCTTGAGAGTATGGGATTAATTCAAGAACAAAAAATACTACCCTTTTTTATTTATCTTTTCACCAGCGTTGCTATCGGATTAACCGCTACATTCGTTGGTTATTGGATAACCCGTTAACTATATAAACCTTTACAACCATGATGACTGTATTACATCCCTGGCATGGCGCCCATTACGGAGAAAATGCTCCGCTGCAGGTAAATGCCATTATAGAAATCCCAGAAGGAAGCCGCGCAAAATATGAAGTAGATAAAGCTACCGGCTTGCTGAAACTGGATCGCGTGATATACTCTTCCTTCCACTATCCAATCAACTATGGATTTATTCCACAAACATTGGGACAGGATAATGACCCATTAGATATTCTGGTTTTTTGTTCTCAGACCATCGCTCCTCTTTGCTTAGTGGAAGTGACTGTGATAGGAAACATGCAAATGATTGATAGCGGACAAATGGATGATAAGATTATTGCTGTTGCCACACAGGATCCTTCTGTAAATCATATCAGCTCTATCAATGAGATGCCACCACATTTCATCAATGAGATGCGTAATTTCTTTGAACAGTATAAGGTTTTGGAGAACAAGAAAGTTGAGATTGATAATTTCCAGGATGCAGCCACGGCCTATAAGGTGATAATGGATGCTATTTTATTCTACAAAGACAAATACCGTCATACATAATGAAACCTCCTGCTATGCCCACTCAAGAAATAGTCATCATCATCCTGATAGGATTAGCCGCTGGAGTGCTTAGTGGTTTGGTTGGAATCGGCGGAGGCATCATACTTGTGCCAATACTTGTGTTTTTTCTTGGCTACACCCAATACCAAGCCCAGGGTACATCATTGGCAGTTCTCTTATTGCCAGTTGGCATATTAGCATTCCTGAATTATTATAACGAATGCAAAAAAATCGGAACCCCAATCGATATGCGAATCGTTGGCTTGTTAGCTGCTGGTTTTGTAGTTGGAGCTCTTGGTGGTAGCGAAATTGCAGGAAGAATCAATAAGGAATTATTGAAGAAAATATTCGCTATCGTATTATTCTACACGGCTATAAAAATGTTGAATTGGGATACCCTGCTATTTCGCTGGGTTAAAAGTATCTTTTAATGATCCGGAGCCGGTGGGTTCGCTCACCGGTTTCCGCATTTATTATCCCTTCATGGTCCATCTTATCTTTTCTCACCTTCCCATATGCATGAACAATTTCAAAAGGACTGAGCAACACACCCACATGTTGAATGTTCCCTTCTACATCATCAAAAAAGGCCAGGTCACCACATTGAGCTTGCTGCAAGAAATCAATTACCTCTCCTTCTGCCGCCTGGTGTACAGCATCACGTAAAAGTTCTATTCCAATGGAACGAAACAGTACCTGTACAAAGCCACTACAGTCGGCACCCATTTGGGTTCTTCCTCCCCATAAATAAGGTGTATTATACCATAGACTAACTTGTTGCAACAAAGCCTTTTCATTAGGTATCATTGCACTGAAAAGGATAGCACCGATACCACTATATGTATAATTCAAATTCCCGATAGTACCTTCTTCACCATCAAAGCCAGTAAGAACTGACCCTAAGGGACAGAACATCTTCTCTTTTCCTGTACAATCAATTTGATCGCCGATGGCTTCCGGCAAAAGTACCCATGTAAGTGGGGACCGCGCCAATGTTCTGTCTATAGATTCTAATTGTAAAGCCTGAACCCAGCCGTCATAATCGTCGTGAAGAGACAAAACCCGGCACCAGCTATCCTTTTCTTCCAAAACTTCAACGGTTTCCCCAAAAAGCAATTGGTTCACCATTTCGCTGGTATGTGATGGCTCTTTTCTAACAGGAATTACTGGTACTGCAGCAGCCGCAAAGGTCATAAGAAAGATTTCCATAAAATTAATCAATACAAAGTGATGAAGCGTTATGAATTTCAACATAAACTGCATCATAGTAGTAGAAATTTGATATTTTCAACAGGTGAATACAGACAGGTTTACCCATATCAGTGACCAGGAACTGCTTGAACGCTTTTACGGCAGCCACGACAACCAATGGTTGGGGATAGTGCTGCAACGATATACCTTACTTCTTCTAGGTGTCTGTATGAAATACCTCAAAAATGAAGACGAAGCCAAAGACGCTGTACAACAGGTATTTCTGAAAACCATCACAGAACTGCACAAATACAAGGTGGACTATTTCAAGTCCTGGTTATATATGGTGGCCAAAAACCACTGTCTCATGAAACTGCGCGACCGCCAAGGCAAGCAACCTTTCGAATTAAAGGAGCAGCAATTAATGACGCCCGAAGAAGAAAATAATAAGAACCTGCATATAGAGAAAGACAGGCAATTGGAATTGATGGCCATGTGTTTAGAGGAATTGAACAGCGAGCAGCAACAATGCGTAACTTTGTTCTATCTGGAGAAAAAATCGTATCAGGAGATTGCTGAAAAAACCGGCTATTCACTGATGCAGGTAAAAAGTCATATTCAAAACGGAAAAAGGAACCTGAAAATACTATTGGAAAAAAAGCTGGCATTATAAGCCATCAACATGAACAAGGATTTATTAAACATATTATCCAACAGCAATAAAGACATCGACAATCAGCAGTTGATGGATTATTTGAGCGGGCGCTTACCTGAAGATCAGAAACATGAGGTAGAGCGTTGGATGGCCGATAATGATTTCGGGAATGAGGCGATAGAAGGATTGTCACAGATCAATAGCAAACAGCATCTTCAACAATATGTTGATGACCTGAATGGTCAGCTCAACAAATATATCCAGCAAAAAAAGAACCGTCGTGAAAAAAGAAGGATCAAGGAAAATCCCTGGACCTATCTTGCCCTCCTACTGATATTGGTTCTCTGTATCACCGCCTATTTTCTTATAAAAAAAATAACCGGCTAAAATTTCATGGTTTTCATCTGAAAAACAACAAGTTAGGCTATCTTATATGGTTAGCCAGTTAACTTTATATTATAAAAACCTTTGAACTAACAAATATTAGTCTTACTTTTTCTTAACTTTTGTTAATCACAGATCCTCCATCCCCTCCAAAAACAGTCCTGTTATCTACTCCAATTTACATTCTCTTTATCCCACGAAAGGCATCTTGATATAACGTGTAGCCACCATCTTTTGAATCAACCATCGTTGTCGATATCCCCCCAGTTAGTTATCTCTTTTCTAACGATAAATGTGCATGACGATGGAAAAAAATCCCCCCCGGATAGCATATCTGATATGCCTAACCGTATGTTCATTGTTTCTAACCGAAATAGTGTTCTCTCAATCTTCCCTTCGATTTAATGGGACCAACAATTACGTTCAATGTAATAATGGAAACGCTGTAACTATTGGTGGAAATTTCACCATTGAAGCATGGATTAAAATTGAAGGTCGGGGTCGTGTAGCAGCAACAGGTGCTGGCACCAGTGTTACTACTGGTTTCACAAATGTTATACCCTTGGTTACAAAAGGCAGGGCAGTTGCAGACGGAACTGATTCAAGGGAAATCAATTACTTTTTTGGATATGATTCTGCATCCCGTCAACTGGTAGCGGATTACGAAGTTACTGGCGGCCTAAATAACCGGGCGATGTGCACAACCCCACTGGATACCTGCACTTGGGTACATGTTGCAGTTACCTGTGATATGACTAATGCAAATTCAGCAAACAGGGCCTGGATATTCTATATAAATGGAGTACAAAAAAACAGCGTGGCTTTTACAGCCAATGCTGTTCCTGTATCTGGTGCCCTTGCGCCATTGACTCTTGGAAGTGCGTTCGACTATACAGGTAGTGCCGTTGGTACTTCTCTTGGCAACTTTGAAGGGAAAATGGATGAAGTGCGAATATGGAGTGCAGTTAGAACACCTGCAGAAATTGCCGCTAATTATGCCAATGAATTAGCAGGACCGCAAACGAATATGATTGCCAGGTACGCATTGAACGAACAATCCGGAACATCTGTTTCAAACAATGGATCCGTTGGTGCAAGCGGAAATGGAACTCTTGTAAACACACCGGGATGGTTTCCAAACTTCGGTGCTGATGGACTTATAAATCCTGCACAGGCATCTGCTCTCGATTTTAATGGCACTTCGCAATATGTAAGCATGGGCAGGGCTACTTCACTTAATACAGGATCTTTCACTATAGAAGCATGGATACGAATTGAAGGCACTCATACTGCTACTTCCACAGGAACTGGCGGTATAACTTCGGCTATTCCTATTGTAGCCAAAGGAAGAGGAGAAGCAGAGACACCCAGTAACCTGAACATGAATTATTTCATGGGTATTGATAATACAACTGGGCAGCTGGCGGCCGATTTTGAAGAAGCCTACAATGGAACCACAGCACCCAACCATCCAATTATAGGAAATACAGTTCTGGCTGCCAATACATGGTATCATGTTGCCGTAACATACGGGGCAGGCACATGGAAACTTTATGTGAATGGTGTTCTAGATAAAACCAAAGCAGAAGCAGGTAGCCCTTCTCCCGAATTAAACTCTATTCAGCATGCATCTATTGGTTCGGCATTAACCTCAGATGGTACTGCAGCCGGTTTCTTCAATGGGAAAATAGATGATGTGCGTATCTGGAATACTGCACGCTCACAGGTAGATATTCAGACAAATATGTATCAGTCATTATCCAGCGGAACAGGATTATTGGGCAGTTGGAATTTAAATGAGAATATAGCAACCAAAGTTGAGAACAGTGTAGCCAATTCCTGCAGTTCTTTAGGAACCTTGAAAGGAGGGCCAAGCTTCACTGGAGCTAATTTCACCCCGCTCATGGCTGATAATACTCCTTCTCCTTCTAATGGTGCAACAAACTATAATGGCAACACATTCACCATCACCCCAACGCATAGCAGTGGAAGCACTATGTCGGTTACATTGTATACCCGCATTATCAATACTGGAAATTTCGTAGGGGTTGGCACCAATGCCAGTGCAGCATCCGGCGCCCCTATTAATTTTAACTGGGTTTCTATCCAACCAAATACTCCCTATGAATGGTTTGTGTCTATGACGAATGGATCAAATGTAGTGAACGGTAAGGTTTATACTGTTTCAACAGCCGGTTTCATTCCAGTAAAATTTGTGAGTTTTGAGGGAGCTGTAATAAATAACCAGGTACAATTGAAATGGAGTACACTTAATGAAATGGATAATGATTATTTCCAGATTGAGAGATCTATTGATGGAAGGAAATTTACACCTATTGGGAAAATAAAAGGCCAATTGAATTCAACAAGCCTAAGTACCTACAACTTCACCGATCCCAACCCAAATAAAGGGGTGTCATATTACCAGTTAAAACAAGTGGATATTGATGAACACTTTAGTGTATCAAAAGTGGTAAGGGTAACTGTTACTGATAAGGGAGCTTTCGGTTTAGTTATTTTCCCTAACCCTATTAAGGGAAATGAAATCAACCTATCGTTCCAGGAAACTGTAAGTAGTGCTATAACTGTTAAGATTTTCGATTTAGCAGGAAAACTTCAGTTACATCAACAAGTATCTGTAGAGAACCAGAATACAAGTATCAGGCATACGCTCGCAAGCGGTATTTATATACTAAAAGTGACTACAGCACAAAACGAATACAGTCAGAAAATAATAATTCAAAAATAAAATTCGCCATCAGCAAGAAATGCTGATAAAATAACTTTTACTAAAAGATTTTTAAGTGCCATTTATGAAACAAAATAACCCCTACATCGCAAAAATTTCCGTGCTACTTGTTTTACTGGTATCAATGGCAACATTGGTATTGGGCCAGTCACTGAAATTCAACGGAACAAGCCAATACGGGCGTGTTCCACACAACGCTGCATTGCAATTACAATCTTTCACAATCGAGTTCTGGGTTCGTCCTGAAGGAACAGGAACTGTCTCCACTCAGGGAAGCGGATCAAACGGACTATCCAACGTGTATCCTGTTCTTACCAAAGGAAGGGCAGAAACGGAAAATGCAGCGGTGGATGTCAATTATTATTCAGGTATCAGCAGCAGCACTAACAAGATCGGATTTGATTTTGAAGATGATGCCACTTCTGAAAACCACCCAATATATAGTGCTACCCCATTGCAAAGCTGCGTATGGCAGCACGTTGCAGCTACTTACGATGATGTAAATGGTATATGGAAAGTGTATATAAATGGTGTGCTGGATAGTAGCAAAGCATTGTCGCAGAATTTCCACCCCCGTTCAGCAAGTACTGTAAATCTTTCTTTCGGTACTGGCGTAAACTCCACCAATGTTACCGATGGATTCTTCAATGGTAGCATGGATGAGATAAGGATTTGGAACAGGGTACGAACAGATGCGGAAATATTAGCTGGTAAAAACCAACAGATAGCCAGTGATCCAAACCTGGCTGCCAGATACAGTCTTAATGATGGCACAGGCACTACAGCAGCTAATTCATCTGCTGCTGGCGCAGCTATAAATGCCGCTTTAACGGGTGCTCCTGTATGGAATTCCAATAACTTCGACCCCTCTTCAGTAATCACTTCTGGTTCAATAGATTTTGATGGCGTGAATGATTATATAACAATGGGAACTGCCGCAGGTCTGAATGCCACCAATTTCACACTCGAAGGATGGGTTCGCATAGAAGGTACCGGCACTTCAACAAGTACAGGAACTAATGGTATCACAGGCTTCCCAATCATCACTAAGGGAAGAGGAGAATCTGAAACCGCTGGATTGAATCTTAACTATTTCCTTGGTGTAGATTCAAGTAATTTCCTTGTTGCCGATTTTGAAGAAGTAACAGGACCAAACCATCCCATTGTAGGGAATACAGCACTTAAGGCCAATGTTTGGTATCATGTGGCTGTAACATATGGAGCAGGAACCTGGAGACTTTATATTAACGGCGTACTTGATAAATCTAAAACAGAAGCAGGTAATCCATCACCTGAACCCAATTCTGCCCAGCATTTTTCTATAGGATCTGCCTTGACCTCCACAGGCGTTTCTCAGGGAACTTTTAATGGAAAAATTGATGAAGTAAGGGTATGGAATGTTGTAAGAAGTGCAACCGATATCTCAAATAACTACCTGGTTGAATTAAGCAGCGGAACGGGATTAGTAGGTCGCTGGGGCTTTAATGAATGTTCTGGTAATTCTGCCATCAATTCAGTAGCAGGTGGCGCAACAGGAACATTAACCAATGCTCCAACCAGAACAGTTGCTAACTTTAATCCAGCACCAACTGATCCAATCAATCCAACCCCAGCCAGTGGAACAATCAATTTCCCAGGCAATCAGGTTGGCATAACCGTAAATGACCGTAATGCTCAGAACATGACGGTAACCCTCTACGGCCGCAAGAAAAATGCAGCAGCAGGTACACCATTCACTATTATAGGTTTACCCGACACACAATTCTATACAGAAGAACCTCAGGGTACTAATAGTGCTGGTGGAGGACATAATGGAATATTCAAGTCACAAACACAATGGATAGCCGACCATCGTGTAGACAGCAATATCGTTTTCGTATCACAATTAGGTGACTGCACACAGAATGGAGATACAAAAGAAATAGAATTCAAGCGTGCAGATACTGCCATGAAGAATATTGAGAACCCGAACGTTCCAACAGCATTTGGTATACCTTATGCTATATCTGTAGGAAACCACGATCAGGGACCTATCTATAATCCGAATGGCACTTCCATTTTCTATAACCAGTATTTTGGAAGTGCAAGATTTGCAGGAAGAACTTATTATGGAGGTCATTATGGCGCCAACAACGATAACAGCTTATCAGTTATTCAGTGCTGGTGGTATTGATTTCATCCATATATCACTGGAGTATAATGACAATAGCAATGCCGCTGGTCAGGGAAGTACCACAGACGTGGAAACTTTACAAGCAGTATTAGATTGGGCTGACAACTTATTAAAGACATATCCAAACCGTAAGGCAATACTATCAACACACTGGCTGATGGGTACTGGAACACAAACAGCTTTCCAGGGACCTGGCCAAAAGATTTATGATGATCTGAAAGACAATCCGAATCTTATACTGATGTTAGCAGGACATGTTGCCGGTGAAGGAAGGAGAACAGATGTTTTTGGTGGTAACACGGTTCATACTTTGATGTCGGATTATCAAAGCGGATTCACCAATGGTGGAAATGGTTTCTTACGAATCATGCGTTTTGATCCGGCAACAAATACACTTTCAGTAAAAACATACTCTCCATACGCAAATAGTTCCCGTACAGGAGCTAGCTCAGAATTCCAACTTCCTGTATCATTAGGTGGAGCGAGCTTCACTATGATTAATTCGCAGGTAAATGCAGCATCTGGAAGTACAGTAAATCTTCCTTGGGCTGGATTGGAACCATTAACCGAATATGAGTGGTATGTAACCGTTAGTGACGGGGAAAATGAAGTGACCAGTCAGGTATTCAATTTCAAGAACCTCTGGCCTGGTTCCTATCAAACTGATGGAATTCAAAGCAGTGGAAGAAAACAACCAGGTAAAACTTAGCTGGAAAACAGCCACTGAATCGAACAGCCAGCGTTTTGATGTTGAACGTTCAACTGATGGAAGTCATTTCAACAAAATTGGTGAAGTAGCCGCTAAAGGAAACAGTAGTAGCGTTCAAAAATACAGTATGCTTGATGCCAGTGCTTCAAAAGGTATCAATTACTATAGGTTAAAACAATTGGATATTGATGGACATTTCACATATTCTCCAATTGTTGCTGTTACATTATCTGCCGGAAAAGGATTCGAAATTTATCCTAATCCAGTGAGCGGAAATGAAATCAGTATTGTTTTCGGTGGAGAAATAAAAGACAGGGCGGTAATTAAGGTATTCGATATAAATGGAAAACTCAGGATCAATACAAAAGCTACCGTCGACAATAGTACTATTTCTCTAAAGCACAACCTGAACCCTGGAGTGTATATTGTAAGTGTTACTGTTGGGGATAAAGAAGAATCGAAGAAGGTGGTGGTTCAGTAGTGCTTTTTAATGCTGGATGCTTGAGGCTGGATGCTGGATGCTTGATGCTTTTTGCCTAAGGCTTAAGGCCTAAAGCCAAAGGCTTAATTTGGTAATCCAACCAAAAATCTGGCTTCGTAATATATTATTCGTAGTTCACGATATATTCGTAAGAATACCGAATTACGCTTTAGGAAATAGGCATCAAGCCTAAAAGCATCCAGCATCAAAAGTTCCTAACTCTTAGAGAGTTAGGAACTTTTAGTTTAATGAAACATCACATTGTGAGCATTTTGCTCATTTCTCATCACAAAGACAAATATTTTGTAACCGTAGACAAGAACAAGCCTTAGGCCTTAAGCTTTAAGCCTTAGGCAAAAAAGCATCCAGCAATTAGCCCCCAGCCCTACTGATACTGCACATAAATCGGCTGTGGCTTCAGCTTCAGCACTTCTTCCGACTCATGATATGTCCACCAGCTTCTTCGCGAAGATCGTTTTTATAGAAGATCTTAATCCAGGTGAATTGAACAGGTTCTGGATATATGAAAGAGTAGTATGTACTTTTCTTACGGGCATGATGACCCCAGCCATCCATATCCATCACTATCTGAACTTCCGGACGTAGTTTAATGTTCTTGTAATTGGTAACCCCTTTTTGAGTGAAGCGATGAACCACCAGAATTTTTGGAGGAAGATTGTTTTCCTTAACAAGCTTAGCCATATATTCTGTTACATAGTTTATATCGGCTGCGTCATAAGTTCCAACAACTTTTCCTGGAACCTGTCCGCCTTTCATTGAAAACTCCGGATCTATTCCGAAATGAACATGTGGCATTTTGAGGTATTTCTCGAATTCAGGTACTTCCTGTTGAACAGTACTTAAACCAACCTGGATATCGATGAACACGAGGGCATTTATTTTCTCAGCCATTTTGATCACTTTATCCAGCTGAGCGAATGGCATTCGTAAACGATATTTTTTTGCTTCACCAGGACTACCCTGAGCTGTAACCGCAATATAGTGCAGGGCAGGAATCACTTTCACGGAAGTATCTGCTTTTTGCCAGGCTTTTACTTCTCCCATAAGTTTATCAAGCATTTCCTTCTCAGGCAATTCTCCTAATATTCCCATTTTTGTTGAATAAAGATTACCATAAAAGGCAATGATTCTTTTTTCAGGGAAGATAGCACCTCCTAAAGGATAAGGCCCTTTCACTGGCCATTTCCCAGAAGAGTCTCCATTGGCATTATACAAAAGCATTTTGTTGTAAAGAGCTGTATCAAGAGGAACAACAGGTCCAGTGGCGGTAACTGGCACTACAGTGTCTTTTCCAGGTTTTTGAGTAGTGTCCTTACCATTCGCGGATGCACCTGAAGAAGAAGAAGAGTTACATCCATAAATAAACCAGGCTGCTGCTGTCAATACAACGGTACCTGCAAAAAGCCAATGCGATCTTTTCATGTAGAAAATATTTCTTTCGATATTAATTTGTGCGAGCAAAACTACTATAGTTTATGGGTAAATGAATAATTATTACTGTGCCAAAAACGTGCCGTATTCAAAAATATTTCAAAAGGATATGCCCTGCAAATAATAACTTTCCATTTCACTTCCAATAAACAGATATGAGTACAACAAGATGGGGCATTTTAGGTTGTGGCCGAATTGCCCGAAAGTTCGCTTCAGACCTGGCATTAGTGCCAGACGCCAAATTGATAGCCGTTGGTTCCAGAAGTTTGGAAAACGCTACGGCTTTTGCCAAAGAATATCCCGCTCCTAATATCCATGGCAATTATATGTCGTTGGTAAATGACCCGGAAGTTGATGTGATTTATGTGGCTTCTCCCCATGGACAACATCATGAACATGTATTGCTTTGCCTGAATCATGGAAAGGCGGTTCTTTGTGAAAAGGCATTTGCTCTAAACAGCAAACAGGCAAGTGAAATGATAGCATTGGCAAGGGAGAAAAAGATTTTCCTGATGGAAGCCTTATGGAGTAAGTTCATGCCACATTACCAAATGCTGATGCAATGGCTTCAGGATGGCAAACTAGGCCAATACAAAATGTATTGATCAATTTTGGATTCGCTCCAACGGCTCCAATTCCACAGAGAATGTTTGATCCGGCACTTGGAGGTGGCAGCTTGCTGGATATTGGTATCTATAATATATTCTATGCCCTTTCTATACTTGGCAAACCCGACAAAATTGAAGCGTTTATGACCCCTGCTCCAACCGGAGTTGACGAGCAGTGTGCCATACTTTTCCGCTATGATAATGGGGCCATGGCACAACTTTTCAGCTCTTTCTCCACCAACCTACCAACCGAAGCAGACATCAGTGGCCGCAATGGAAGAATTCGACTAAGTACCCGCTTTTACGAACCTTCCACCCAGTTCGAATACTATCCCGATCGTGTCGATAGCCGCCAAATCATCCCCTTCAGCAAAGAACCTGGCTGGGGTTACCACTACGAAATAAAACATGTAAATGAATGCCTGAAAAAAGACCTCACCGAAAGTCCTGTAATGACCCATGCAGATACGATGTTGTTAATGGAGGTGATGGATGAAGTGAGGAGGAAGATGGGGGTGGTGTATGCGGAGGATTGAGAATTTGAAAATTTGGGAATTTGAAAATTTGAAAATGAACAGCCGGGATACTAATGTGAAAGTGTGGAAATGTGAAAATGTGAAAATTAAACAGCCGGTAAACTAATGTGGAAGTGTGAAAATTAGAAAATATGAAAATTAAACAGCCGGCAAAATATTGAGTAAGAAGGGAGATTTCATTCCACACTGTATTGGCTTTTCAAAATTTTTCAAATTTTCAAATTCCCGAATTTTCAAATTCCTCACTTCACCCCCGCCCTCTTCTTCAACTCCGCCGTTGTAATATCTATCTGCCTGCCCATGGGTTTGCCATTGCGGTATGTGATAACTTTGAGATGCAGGGCATCCTTTGGAAGAGTTATGGGTTCTGTGAATTTTGGATAGAAGTTGTCTGGATGCGTTTCATCCCAGCTATAATAGATTTCAAGCCCTTCAATTTCTGATGCAAGTGTTACTACAACATCACTATCCTTTGATTTTTTTGCAGTGATGATGGGATCGTAGATGGTGCGTGCATATTTGGTTTGGGCAACATCGAGCCTTTCAAAATGTTTTTCCACTTTTCCAACAAATTCGTTCCAGTTCTTCTTTTCTTTCGGACTCCACAAATCTTCGGCTATAGCCATACCCCTTGGCCAGATCATATATTGGGCAGCACGCAAACTGGGTACTTGTTCCGTCCAAAGATTACCTTGTCCGCCAAGAATCATGGCAGCATTCGCCCCTTCGGGTACCGGTTCGAATTGATAGGTTTTATTCAACCTGAGGTTGGCATAAATTGGAGGTTCTACTGTAGCTTCCCCCTGATTGAAATCCAGATAAACAAAAGCATTCGGGGTCATAACCACTTTATGATTCAATTTTGAAGCTTCAATTCCGCCTTTATCACCTCTCCAGCTCATAACAGCTGCATTGGGTGCCAGACCACCTTCTAGAATCTCGTCCCAGCCCATCATCTTCTTTCCTTTTGATTCAATGATCTTCTCAATTCGTTTTACGAAATAGCTTTGTACTTCGTGCATATCTTTTAGCTTCTCCTTCTGCATCAATTGTTTTACAGCATCACTTTTATTCCAGAAGTTCTTTGCACATTCGTCACCGCCCATATGGATATATTCAAATGGGAATAATTGCGCCACTTCTGTAAAAACCTTGTCGGCAAATTCATACACTTTTTCATTAGCGGGTCCGAGGGTATTATCTATCAAGGCATCAAATCCACCACTATACCAATTCATGAATTTTTCACCTGAGTTAACCCTATATGTACCAGGCGTTCCAGATAATTCGGGGTAGGCAGCCACTGTAGCCATACTATGACCCGGCATTTCAATTTCAGGAAGAACATTTACAAACCGATCCTTCGCATACTGAACCACTTCTTTTATATCGTCCTGGGTATAGAATCCACCATAAGTGCGGGGTTCATCTGCAGTGGGGACCGACATAAGGCTCATACGACCCACTCTTGGAGCTCTCCAGGCTCCTACTTCTGTAAGTTTAGGAAGGCTTTTTATTTCGATTCTCCATCCCTGATCATCGGTAAGGTGCCAGTGAAGTACATTGTACTTATATTTCACCATATCGTCTATAAACCGGAACACATCCGCTTTTGAGTAAAAGTGACGTGATACATCAAGCATCAATCCTCTCCATCCAAAACGGGGATAATCCATGATCTTACAACCAGGCACTGTCCAATACGGCTTTTTTACCAGCGAAGCACTTTCAATTTCTTTTGGGAATAATTGCAATAAGGTTTGAACACCGTAGAAAAGACCTGCGGGTTGATTGGCTCTCAGTATTACAAGGCTGGAAGCCACTTCCAGAGTATAACCTTCAGCCCCGATAGCGGCATCTGGCTTCCGGTTTAGAGAGATGGCAATTGTAGTGCCACGGTTATCTTTGGCGTCGCCTGCCAATTGTACCCTGACAGGGAAACCTGTTGCTCGCAGCAATTGCTGAGCCAGGAAGCGCGAAACCCGCTGTACATCCGGGGTCTTATCCGGAACTTCAATAACAGAATAACTGTTTAATTCAAAACTGCCGCCCTTCTTTTCAATGGAAACCGGCTGAGGAATAATAGAAAATTCCTGCGGCTGCTGACCAACGCTTGTTAAGGTAATTGAGAGCAAACAAAGCGTCCAAAAGCTTATTTTCATATGTAACTTTTTATTGTATCTTTTGACCTCAAATAAGGGTTACCCCCCTTGCCAACAAAGGAAATGATCTGTTGAACAAACAGCTTTAAAATTAGGGAATATATTCACACCCGATGGTGTAGAATTAAGCATATAATTTTGATGCCTTCCTCTGGGTAGGATGAGGGTAACTTTGTATCTTACAAAAAAATACCAACTGCGATGAAAAAATTTCTGGTGCCTACAGATTTTTCCGAGACCTCAAAAAATGCCGCCCGGTATACCGCGCAGATGCTGAACGGCAAACGCGGGACCCAGATCATTCTTTATTATGTATACGATGGTTCTACCGCCAGCCCTGATGGCACCCTCCTATCTGATGAAGACGACAAGGACAGGGAAGTGATTTTGCAACAGGCTCTTCACAATATCAAGCTTGATTTATTGGAGCTTACAGATACAGACATAACAACTGTAACTGAAAAAGGAGACTCATTAATTGAAAATATTGAAAGATATGTAAGACATAACGGTATTGACCTGGTTGTGATGGGCATTACCGGTGCTACAAAACTGGAACAGATTTTTATGGGAAGCAATACCCTTCGATTAGTAAATGAAGGGGTTTGTCCGGTTATGATTATTCCTCCAGACGCCCAGTATGTAGAAATCAAGGAAGTTGGACTTACCAGTGATTTCAAAAATGTAGACAAGACTACTCCATTCGCTCCCATAAAGGCATTGCTTGATTTATTCAGGCCAACGCTCTATATCATCAATGTGGACAGTGAGCATTATGTGCAGATAACAGAAGAATACAAAGCCCAGAAAAATATACTGGATAAGCATTTTGAAGCTTATAATCCTCAGTATGCTTTCATCCGCTTATACGATTTCCAGGATGCCATCGATAGTTTTGCAAATGACTATGAAATCGATTTCATCATTACTGTTCCAAGAAGACATTCATTCCTTGGTGGATTGTTCAAATCAAGCACTACTAAAAAATTAGCGTATCATAGCAGGGTGCCGATTGTAGCGATACATGAATAGTAATTAGGTTCAAGTTGTTCAATAGGTTTGAAAAGTTCCAGAGGGCTGATTAATATTGGACAGTTTGGGCTTTTAGTTGTTTTAACCGCAACTTGTCCCGAATATTTCGGCAGAGGCGCGGAGACGCAGAGGAATGTCCCTTGCGTCTCTGCGCCTCTGCGGTTATTGTATTTGTATTCGTCGCGTAGCGACCCTTAGCGCCTTAAATTATTAATAAAAACTACCAAAACAAGTAGTATTCCATTGCGCCTTTGCGTGAAAAAAAATCTTCCCACCTTCCCGGTTATAACTATAATTTCTTTTATACCTTTCCTTCATGAGCAACACTCCACTCGACGCTAATTACTGGAACGACAGATACAAGAACAACGACACAGGTTGGGATGCTGGGACAATCACCACCCCAATAAAAGAATATATAGATCAATGGAAAAACAAGGCTGCTGCAGTACTTATCCCCGGATGTGGCAATAGCCATGAAGCCGAATATTTATTACTAATCGGTTTTACCAATATCACCCTCATTGATATTGCACCAGATCTTACAGAGGCATTAAGAATAAAATTTAAAGATCATTTAGATAAAACCATACATATCATTACCGGGGATTTTTTTGAATTGAAAGGCAATTTTGATTTGATAATAGAGCAGACTTTCTTCTGTGCATTGGATCCTTCATTAAGAGAAGCATATGCAAAAAAGATGAGGTCTTTATTAGCTCCCGAGGGCATACTGGCTGGTGTTATGTTTGATAAGGAATTTCCAGGCGGTCCGCCATTCGGAGGAACTTCAGATGAATACAAGCAACTATTCAGTGAGCATTTTACAATCAAGACTCTGGCCCCTTGTTATAATTCCATTCCACCGAGCGGGGTTCGGAAGTGTTTGTCGAGTTGGGAGTGTAATTAAATTTTTTCACCAATGGAGCATAGAAATACTAAATACAATAACCGCAGAGGCTTCGCACGAATACAACAGAACGCAGAGAGGCGCAGAGACGGGACATTCCTCTGCGTCTCCGCGCCTCCGCTTAAAAGCTCAAACTGTCTACTATTAATCGGTTAAAAAAATCAACTAACTCAGGCTCTCCAATATTCAGAACCTAAACTATTAATCGGCCCTCTGGAACTTCTTGAACCTATTAAACATCTCGAACTTCCTAGATTGGCTCTTGCTGGCTAAGACAATGAAAACTCCCCAATCCCCAAATAATTTCAGTAGAATCAATTCCTACCACTTCCCTATCGGGGAAACAGGATTGAACAATTTGTAATGCCTTATCGTCTTTTGCTCCACGGAAGGTGGGAACTATGACAGATTTATTTGCGATATAGAAGTTTGCATAAGCACAAGGAAGTCGCTGATCTTCGTAATAAACCGCATCTGGCATTGGAAGTTCAACAATATTCAAGGCTTTGCCATTAGGAAGACGCATCGCCTTTAATTGTTTCAGGTTATGCTGAAGGAATAGCATAGTTCTCATCATTCTTATCTTCTTCTACTACTGTGATAACGGTATCTTCATTTACGAAACGAACTGTATCATCTATATGTCCATCGGTATCATCACCAATAATTCCTTCATCAACCCATAATACCTGATCGAGACCATAATATTCACAGAGATAGTTTTCGATCTGTGATTGGTTAAGATGGGGGTTCCTGTTAGGGTTTAATAAACAGGCGGTAGAAGTCATAACTGTCCCTTTACCATTAAAATCAACAGATCCGCCTTCCATGATGATGCCGGGATAGAATACTTTTAATCCAAGAGCTTCTGCAATACGGGTAGGAATCACATCATCCAGATCATGTGGAGGATACTTGCCACCCCAGGCATTATAATTCCAGTCAACGATTGCTTTTGGTATCGATGCATCTTTATTCAACAAAAATGCCGGACCATGATCACGACACCAGGCATCATTTGTTGGGTGAAAATAGAATGTCACTTTGCTCAGATCTACTCCGGCGGTTTGCAAATGGCCAATGGCAAAAGCTTTCATCGCCTCATCTACCACGTTAATGCATACTTGCTCTCCTCTGGTCAATTCCTTTATAAACTGGCTATAATAAGGGAATATGGTATGGATCTTGCCCGGCCAGCTTGCTTCCTTATGCGGCCAGGAAAGCCAGGTAGCGCGGTGTGGGGCGAATTCGGGGGGGAAGTAGAATCCTTGTTGCTTAGGAGTTACGAGTCCGGAAGTCGGGAGGTCCGAAAGACCGGAAGTAGTGTCTGAATTTTGGGGATACCTATAAATAGTATTCGCTGATGAAAGTTTACTCACGCAATTATTTTTTTAATCTATTTCTTAATGAATTGATCATTACTAAAATCTGTTGGCACAAATTATAAACAAGTCTGAAATCATTATCATCAATATAATTTCTTCGTTTCGCCAAATGAAGACAAGCCACAACCTCTATATCTGACCTCAAGGCAATTCCAAGAAACCGATGAAATTCCGGATTCGTCTGCCCAGTTGAGCCTTCTGCAATATTCAAAGAAACCGAATCTGCAGCTCTCTTCATTTGTGATGTAAGGATAAACAGTTCTTCTTTGGGAAACTTCTTAACTAACTGATTTACCATATCAGAAAGATCCACTGCCTTTTGCCAAACGAACAGATTTTCAAACTTAAATGTCATTTCAAAAAAGAAACGACAAATTTAAATTCTATTACAGATAAATAACCTTAGAAACACAATCACTTTTGTACCTTACAAATCCTAATTTCTTTCGGTCTTTCGGTCTTTCGGTCTTTCGGTCTTTCGGTCTTTCGGTCTTTCGGTCTTCCGGTCTTCCGGTCTTCCGGTCTAATCTCCATCTATATACCGCTTTGTGATGGGACCATACGAATCAATCCTCCTATCCCTCAAGAAAGGCCAATGCGTGCGATAGCTGTCTGTTTTATCGGTATCGATTTCATGGACGATTACTTCTTCTGCATCATGAGAAGCTTTGTATAAGATGGAGCCGAAAGGATTGGAGATGAAAGAACCTCCCCAGAATTTCATGGCACCATTTTGTTCGAGACCAACACGGTTGACACTAACTACATGTACTCCGTTGGCAACAGCATGACTTCTTTGAATGGTTTGCCAGGCATTGTATTGTTCGGTATTTGTTGCTTCATCTTGTGCAGTAGCCCAACCGATGGCTGTTGGATAGAATAATATTTCAGCTCCCATTAATGCTGTAATACGAGATGCTTCTGGATACCATTGATCCCAACAGATTAAAATGCCAATGCTGGCGAATTTTGTCTTGAATACTTTATAGCCCAAATCGCCAGGAGTGAAATAAAATTTCTCATAGTAAGCAGGATCATCGGGGATATGCATCTTACGATACTTCCCAAGATAAGATCCATCAGCATCTAAGATTGCAGTAGTATTATGATAAAGACCCTGTGCCCTTTTCTCGAATAAGGAGGCAATGATTACTACTCCCAATTCTTTTGCCAAAGCCCCAAGCCTATCCGTAGCCGGACCAGGAATAGCTTCTGCCAGTTTGAAATTCTCATAATCTTCCACATCACAGAAATAAAGGGAAGTGAAAAGTTCCTGCAAACAAACTATCTGAGCCCCTTTTGCAGCTGCCTCTCTCGTCTTCTCCATCGCCTTCACCAGATTCTCTTCTTTGTTGCCTGAACAAGTCATTTGAACCAGTCCAATTTTTACTTTTGGCATAGTGTTGAATATTGAATTGCAAAAATAAGGAAAGTCGGGGGAGTCTGTGGAGTCCGAAAGTCCGAAAGTCGGGAAGTCCGGAAGCAATACAGCGTATAACAATATAGGGAAGTCCGAAAGTGGGGAAGTCCGAAAGACCGAAAGAAATACAAAATAAAAAATAAAAAAATCCGGAAGATGCTAACCAATCAGGCTGCTTCTTCCGGACTTTACTATTTTGAACTAATTCTTTTAAACGCCGCGGACTAGAATCTCACTCTCTCCGAAATTCAAACGCTGCGGACTTCCGGACTATAAATTAACGCCCCATTTGTTTTAGAAATGCCACATGCGAAGCCACAGCATACCTAACCCTTGGATACTCGATATAGTTGATTCCATACTCCTGACAAGCCTGTTTGATAATCTTGCTGATAGCAGGATAGTGTACGTGAGATATTTTAGGGAAAAGGTGATGTTCGATCTGGAAGTTCAATCCACCCACTAACCAGCTAACCAGCTTATTGTTTGTTGCAAAATTGGCTGTAGTCTTAATCTGATGAACAGCCCACTCATCATCGAGACGATTTGTAGTTGGGTCTGCTATTGGGAATGATGTGTGTTCAACGGTATGAGCCAATTGGAAAACCAGGCTTAATACAAATCCTGCTACCAGGGTAAAAATGAAAAAACTGATCAACCAGGAAGAGAATCCTACTTTGTAAATTGGCAATCCAACAAACAGAAAAAGATGAACGATCTTAAAGAACCAGAATGTGAAATGGTCCTTGAATTTCATGTTGCGTAAAGGCATATTACCGATACGACCTCTGAAGTATTTAGTATAATCCAATACGAATATCCAGAAGATATATAAAAGGGAATATAGTCCCCAGAAATAGATATGTTGGTATTTATGTAATCTGTATTTCTTTTGAGTGCTGCTCATGCGCATCCAGGGCTGGATATCGATATCATCATCCATACCATCAACATTCGTATAGGCATGATGGATGATATTATGTTTCACATTCCACATAAAGCTGTTTCCTCCAAGAATATTGAGGGAGAAAGAAGCGATGACATTCACCCATTTGTATTTGCTGAAACTTCCGTGAGCTCCATCGTGCATTACATTAAAACCGATAGCAGCTACAAAAAGACCCAGAAATACACTTTCAATTACTTGCCAGAAAGCGTTCGGAGTGAAGAAAACGAGGTGGATATATACTGTTAAAAAGCCAGCCATCAAAACGACTGCTTTCAGGAATAGTTGATAGTCACCCGTGGTCGACTTTCCTACTTGTTCAAAATAGTTGGTGATACGGTTTTTCAAATCTGTATGAAATGAATGGGGGACATTGGCAAACTTAGGCAGATTCATGTACAAGACTTATTTATTATAAATAGGTGCAAAGGTAGTTCATACTACCCAGTAACCGCTATTTTGTGTAAAGAATGAGGAATATTTATGAAACAGCTAATCTATTGTTGTTTAATCATCTATAGCGGATTGTCAGGTTTCAACCAACACCAGGCTATCCAAATGGCGAAGGCCAATTTTTTTCTCCGTCATAAACCCTTCTCCATATTTCACTCCAATCCTTTTTCCATAAGTCCTGGCCCGGCCAATTACCGCTTCCAGGAATTCAGGGGTTGAGATATAGGTTTGCGGCCCAGCAGCACTAACATCTCCTGAATGGAATTGTGTGGCATAGGCTTTTATCGAGTCCATACGTTGTTCAAATACACTTGAAATATCGAAAATGACATCAGGGGTATGATCCCAGTCCTGTATATAATGAAGCAGCATTTTGGGGCGCCATTTATCCTGCGGCTTTCCATCCTCTCCTACTGTCTCTACTTTAGCGAGACCAGACAGGAAGCAACAATCTGCAATCATCCTTCCTGCTCTTCCGTGGTCTGGGTGACGGTCTTCCAGCACATTCCCAATAACTACTTCTGGTCTGTATTTACGGATGGCAGCAATTAATTTCATCTGGTGCTCTTCGTCATTCCTGAAGAAGCCATCCCTCATTTTCAGGTTTTCCCGCACATGAACACCTATTATGGCGGCGGCGGCGGCGGCTTCGGAAGCCCTTGTTTCGGCTGTACCTCTTGTGCCCAGTTCGCCTTGAGTAAGATCGAGGATACCTACTTTTTTATCGCGCTTTACTTCATTTATGAGAACCCCCGAACAGCCGAGCTCAACATCGTCGGGGTGAACTCCAATTGCGAGAACGTCTAGTTTCATGGTTGTGGTTGTGGGGGCAAAGGTAAGCTGTTTTGGGGTTGAAAAACCTAAGTTTAAGGGCTAAGGTTTAAGGTTTCAAGTTTAAGGGTTTAAGGTTTTTGGGTGTTGCAGCGTGAGTAAACAATAAGGGAATGTTATGTTAGATTTTATTTACCGCAGAGAACAAGAAAAACAAGAGGTTTCGCTGAGTCATTCGTATAGATTAATTAGAAACTTACAACAACTCTGCGCAAACTCCTGTTTCTCTTGTTCTCTGCGGTAAATAAAATCTAACAAAACATACAGCCCATAATTACTCAAGAAGCTACACTTTAGAACCTTAAACCCTTAAACCAGAAACCTTGAACCCTAAATCTGGAACCTTTTGAACTTTTTTACAGTTTGCAGGTTGCCGTTTTGTCCCTAATTTCGCAACAAATTTTTCCTACATGAATCTTCACGAATATCAGGCTAAGACACTGCTGAAACAGTACAATGTTCCCGTTCAGGAAGGCATTCCGGTTGATACCCCGGAAAAAGCTGAAGAAGCTTATAAGCAACTGAAAGTTCAGACCAATAATAATTTTGCAGTGGTGAAAGCCCAGATTCATGCGGGTGGACGTGGTAAAGGAAAGATCCAGGGCACAGAACAAAGAGGCGTGGCTGTAGGAAAGAGTGCCGAAGAAATCAAGACTATTGCAGGTAACATTCTCGGTGGTACCCTGGTTACTATCCAAACAGGAGCTGCTGGTAAGGTAGTTAATAAGATTCTGGTTGCTCAGGATGTATATTATCCAGGGGCTAATCCGGTGAAGGAGTTTTATCTGTCTATTTTATTAGATCGTACTAAGGGACAGAATGTGATCATGTACAGTACCGAAGGCGGGATGAATATTGAAGATGTAGCGCATGAAACTCCTGAGAAAATCTACAAGGAGTGGGTACACCCTTCCGGTGGCTTGCAACCATTCCAGGCACGTAAGATCGCTTTCAACCTCCAACTGAAAGGAGAAGCTTTCAAGAACTGTGTGAAATTCGTTACGAATCTCTATAACGCATATGTGGGATTGGATTGTTCTATGCTTGAAATCAATCCTCTTTTCAAGACCAGCGATGAGAAGATCATTGCGGTGGATTGCAAGATGAACCTCGACGACAACGCGCTTATGCGTCATGCCGACCTGGAAGCGCTTCGTGATACAACAGAAGAAGATCCTACAGAAGTAGAAGCCGCCAAGCACAACCTCAACTTCGTAAAACTGGATGGTAATGTAGGTTGTATGGTTAATGGAGCAGGATTGGCCATGGCTACCATGGATATGATCAAATTGAGTGGTGGTGAGCCGGCTAACTTCCTGGACGTAGGTGGTACTGCCAATGCCCAAACAGTTGAAGCAGGTTTCCGTATCATCCTTAAAGACCCTAAAGTAAAAGCGATCCTCATCAATATCTTCGGTGGCATTGTTCGTTGCGACAGGGTGGCTCAGGGTGTAATTGATGCGTATAATTCTATCGGAAATATCCCAGTGCCTATCATAGTACGTTTACAGGGAACAAATGCAGAAGAAGCCAAGAAACTGATTGAAGAAAGCGGACTGAAAGTGCAGTCGGCCATATTATTAAGTGAAGCAGCTGCCCTTGTAAATAAAGCTGTAGCCTAAACCCCCTGTCCCCCTAAAGGGGGAACCTAGGTTTGATATGATAATTAATTAGAATCTTCAATAATTATAAAGAGAAAGCCGATAGTTTTGAACTATCGGCTTTCTCTTTATAAACAGTTCTTGTTACAATTAATTTTGTTTGATTGACCTAGTTCCCCCTTTAGGGGGACAGGGGGTAACCTATTGAACTTTTTGAACATTTTGAACCTGATTTTTTGGGGAACATAATAAATTCGACACCCCGTCGTTTTCCCAAAACACCAGGTCTGCCAACCTGCTATTCCTAACGTTCAAATAAAATCCATATGAAAAACGGCCACAAAATCTTCCTCATTGTTACAGTAGTATCTTATGTGTTGCTCTA
>JBGAQE010000012.1:0-46847 GCA_044220885.1 Chitinophagaceae bacterium | reverse complement strand
TATACCCTACATCAGCAGTTACATGCTACCCTGGAAGAAAAAAACATTGCCGTAGCAGGCTCTGATAACTTATTTTATACCAGATTCATTGCCAATGCAACCGCAATTGATGCCTTGTATCGTGAACTCTATGGCCAACACCCACAAGGGGCAGCCTTATTTCCAAAGTTGATTAATACCATTACTGAAGCTTTCATCAGCCGGTCTGAAGTACTGAAAGCAAGAGATGTTTCAAAAGAACAACAAGGTCATTGGTTCCTGAGCAATGAACTCACTGGAATGAGTTTATATGTTGACCGTTTTAGTGGAAACATAAAATCACTGGAGCAGAAACTACCCTATTTTGAAAAACTAGGCGTAAACCTTCTACACCTGATGCCGATATTCGAAAGTCCGGCTGGGGAAAGTGATGGCGGATACGCCGTTTCCGATTTCCGAAAAGTGGACAGTCGTTTCGGTACCCTCGACGACCTTCTTCACCTCCAGGATAAGATGAACGGGAAGAATATGTACCTGATGCTCGATATCGTACTCAATCATACTTCTCACCGTCATGAATGGGCGAAAAAAGCAAAAGAAGGCGATCTTGAATATCAGCAGTTCTTTTATATGTATCCCGACAGGCAATTACCCGACCAGTTCGACTCAACAATGCCTGAGATTTTTCCGGAAAGCTCTCCTGGTAATTTCACCTTCGTTCCTGAAATCGGCAAATGGGTGATGACGGTATTCCATAGTTATCAATGGGACCTGAATTATACGCATCCTGCGGTTTTCATAAAGATGCTGGAAACAATTTTCTTCTATGCTAATTTGGGTGTTGATATTCTCCGCATAGATGCTCCTGCATTTATCTGGAAACAACTGGGCACTACTTGCCAGAACCTGCCACAGGCACATACCATACTACGACTCATTAAACAATGTGTTCAGGTGGCTTCTCCCGGTATGGCTTTATTAGGTGAAGCTATTGTGGCTCCAAAAGAGATAATGAAATATTTTGGTACGGGTTTATATACTGCCAGGGAATGCGATTATGCCTACAATGCCACTCATATGGCCTTACAATGGGATGCATTAGCTACTGGAGATACGAAAGTGATGTTGGCAGCCCAACACGAAATACTTCAAAAACCTTTCGGAAGTTCCTGGATAACATATACAAGATGCCATGATGATATAGGATTGGGGTATGATGACTATATGATAGCCCATGCAGGATACGAAGCCTTCCATCATCGTAAATTCCTAAAGGATTATTTTTCAGGGGCCCATCCAAATACGCCTGCCATCGGGGCTTTGTTCTCCGTAAATCCAAAAACAAACGATGCCCGCATAAGTGGTTCTCTGGCTTCTTTATGTGGTTTGGAAAAAGCGATAAACAATAATGATCCTGCCGCTATAGCTACTTCCATCAGAAAAATCTTATTGATGCAGGCCCATTGCTTTTTCCTCGGCGGCACCCCAATGCTTTTCTATGGCGATGAATTAGGCTATACAAACGATTATAGCTATCTCTCTGACCCGGGAAAAAGTTATGATAACAGATGGATGCACCGCCCATTGATTGACTGGAATAAGAACAGCAAAATCGAAAACAAGGGAAGCATTGAAGAAATCATTTTCTCAGGTACCCAAAAACTGATAGGCATACGAAAAAGCCTGCCTGTTGTGGCCGACCATAAGAACCTGACATGGATGACACCACATAATATTCATGTGGCCGGTTACCTCAGGACTTATGAAGACAAAAAACTATATGCAGTATTCAATTTCAGTCCTCAAACTGCATATTTAACCTGGTATGCTTTTAAGGAACATGGCCATGCTGCCAATATTTTATTCGACCACTGGACCGGGAAAGAAATGAAAGTAGGTCATGATAATGAATATCTGATTATTGAACCCTATGGATTCCATCTACTGGAAGCATAGTAAATGCTAATGATACAGTATCTATAATAATGAGGATGACAAGAACATATACCATCGAAGGAAAAGTACAGGGAGTATCGTATAGATATTATTGCCGCGAAAAAGCCCTTTCACTAGGGCTTTCGGGTTTTGTAAAAAATCTGCCTGATGGAAGTGTTTATATTGAAGCTACCGGTGAAAAAGAAGCACTGGATACATTACGTATTTGGTGCCTTGTTGGACCGGAAAGGGCCATCGTGGAGGATATACATACCAAAGATCTTCCATTAAAGGAATTTGAAAGTTTCACAATAGAATAATAATAGAGGAGAGTTGTATGTTTTAAGTTATAAGTAATAAGTTTTGAATCCGAGAGTTTTTTTTCAAAGCAGAAACTTAAGGATTGTATTCCTCTGCGCCCTCAGCGTCTCTGCGTGAGATGGCTGTTTAAGAGTTTCACGCAGAGGCGCCGAGGTCGCAGAGACTGTATTCCCCGCGCCTGCGCGTCTCCGCGGTAAAATGTATTTGTATTCTTTTAATAGCACAAGCCTGTACAAAGGCGTTTCCGCTGTACAAAGGGGTTTCCTATTTATAAAATTCACTTATGCGCCCTTTGGAAATGTTTGCGCTAGCTACACGATAAGTTTCGATGATGCTAAAGAACTCGTTTATATCTGGAATATAATTTTGCACCATTCGGCCAATCGATATAAATCAGGATACTGGAGTTATCCATTGAACTCACTTTATACTTTAGTGGTTTATAGTAGTAATCTACAAAATCAAAGTAGACTGCCTTATCATCGTTACTGAATTTATAAGACCTGTATATATAAGCAGAATCTATAAAAGGATCCATTTCCAGTTTTTGATTGATGACAACAGTTCCATTCATATTCATAACATTCTCATCATCTAAAAGATAGGGCTTCACATACTTCCACAATGCCGTTTCACTTTTAACTAAAGAATCATTTTCTATATAATCTATTGGCTTATCTGAATAAAATTCAACTAACTGATAGCTGCTGCCAATAACACTTGCCTGATACTCTTCCGATTTTTCTTCAACTCATCTACTTTCTGATTTGATTTGGTGCATCCTGTTAAAAATGGCATAAGGCTATCAGGAAAAAATATCCGGGCTTTTGCATAAAAAGAACATTTCATTGATAGTAAAGTGGACTGAATTGGACCAACAGCCATCAATTATTCTGTATGTTGCAATATCAAAGAAAGCAAGCATAACTAAACAGCATAAACGAATTATCTGGCCTATTTCAATGAATGTTGTAAGATGTACACTTAATTGTATAAACTTTTGATGCCACGGGTAAGTAGCATACTAAAAAATGATAATTCTCCAGGTCATGCAATCGATTTACCTAAAATCTGGTGATTACTGCCATTGATGTTGAAATTTATACTATCTTAACTTTTTCATTATCAATAAATCGACGAATATGAAGCGTAAAAGCCTCTTCTTCACTGCATTGCTTGCAGGCTCTTCCCTGGCTACTATGGCTCAAACCCAGCTAAGGAACGGAGATCCAAAACTATCAGAACAATGGACTCCAGAACCACGAATCGTTACACCGGGTAAAACGTCTACCGACGCTCCAGCCGATGCTATCATATTATTTAATGGCAAGGACGCTTCCGCCTTTCGTGCAAAAGACGGAGGCCCTGTAAAATGGAAAAAATAGAAGATGGTGCCCTGGTAGTAGTTGGTGGCACTGGTGAAATCTATACTAAAGACGGTTTTGGCGACTGTCAGCTTCATATTGAATGGCGTACTCCGGCTGAAGTAAAAGGAGATGGACAGGGAAGAGGAAACAGTGGTATCTTTTTTATGAGCCGATATGAACTCCAGGTTCTTGATAGCTATAATAACCGTACCTATAGCAACGGTCAGGCAGGAAGTATATACAAACAACTCCTCCATTGGTGAATGCTTCCGTCCTCCAGGCGAATGGCAAACCTATGATGTGATCTTCATAGCACCCCAGTTCTATGAAGATGGCTCCGTAAAATCACAAGCCCGCATCACCGTATTCCATAATGGTGTATTAGTTCAGAACAATGCAACCTGCCGGAGGCACCCAATATATAGGATTAGCTGTTTATGAAAAACATAGCAGTAAAGAACCTATCATTTTGCAGGATCATGGTAATCCGACAGCGTTCAGGAATATATGGATTAGGCCTCTTTAGAAAGTCAAAAGTCAAAAGTCAAAAAAATTCGGCAAGTCTCTAATTAATTATCAATCAGTTATAATTCAAATAAAAAAGTCATTACCAATTTTGGGAATGACTTTTTTATTTGAATTATTCCTGATTATAATTAATTAGAGACTTTAGTGGGAGTTTTTTGACTTTTTACTTTTGATTTTTGATTTATTACCTACGATCCATTTCCAAATTTTGATTGATTACAACAGTTCCATTTATATTCATAACATTCTCATCATCTACAAGATAGGGCTTCACATACTTCCATAAAGCCGTTTCACTTTTAACTAAAGAATCATTTTCTATATAATCTATCGGCTTATCTGAGTAAAATTCAACTAACTGATATCTGCTGCCAATAACACTTGCCTGATACTCTTCTGATTTATTCTTCAATTCATCCACCTTCTGATTTGATTTGGCACATCCTGTTATAAATGGCAATAAGGCTATCAGGAAAAAATATCCGGGCTTTTGCATAAAAAGAACATTTCATTGATAGTAAAGTGGACTGAATTGTTCAACAACCATCAATTAATCTGTATGTTGCAATATCAAAGAAAGCAATCATAACTAAACAGTATAAACGAATTATCTTGCCTATTTCAATGAATGTTGTAAGATGAACACTTAATTGTATAAACTTTTCATGCTATGGGTAAGTAGCATACTAAAAAAGGAGATTTCCCAGGTCATGCAATCGATTTACCTAAAATCTAGTGATTACTGCCATTGATGTTGAAATTTATACTATCTTAACTTTTTCATTATCAATAAATCGACGAATATGAAGCGTAAAAGCCTCTTCTTCACTGCATTGCTTGCAGGCTCTTCCCTGGCTACTATGGCTCAAACCCAGCTAAGGAACGGAGATCCAAAACTATCAGAACAATGGACTCCAGAACCACGAATCGTAACACCGGGTAAAACGTCTACCGACGCTCCAGCCGATGCTATCATATTATTTAATGGCAAGGACGCATCTGCCTTCCGTGCAAAAGATGGAGGCCCAGTAAAATGGAAAATAGAAGATGGTGCCCTGGTAGTAGCAGGTGGCACTGGTGAAATCTATACTAAAGACGGATTTGGCGACTGTCAGCTTCATATTGAATGGCGCACCCCTGCAGAAGTGAAAGGAGAAGGACAAGGAAGGGGCAATAGCGGTATCTTCTTCATGAGCCGATACGAACTTCAGGTTCTTGACAGCTATAATAACCGTACCTATAGTAATGGTCAGGCAGGTAGTATCTACAAACAATTGCCTCCGTTGGTGAATGCTTCCCGTCCTCCTGGCGAATGGCAAACCTATGATGTGATCTTCATTGCACCCCAGTTCTATGAAGATGGTTCCGTGAAATCACAAGCCCGCATCACCGTATTCCATAATGGTGTATTAGTTCAGAACAATGCAACCCTTGCCGGAGGCACCCAATATATAGGATTAGCTGTTTATGAAAAACATAGCAGCAAAGAACCTATCATTTTGCAGGATCATGGTAATCCGACGGCGTTTAGGAATATCTGGATTAGGCCGCTTTAAGTTATACGTAATAAGTTTAAGGGTTTAAGGTTTAAGGTTCTTACATTCGATTATTCTCTTCGAATTTGAAAACCTTAAACCTTAAACCCTTAAACTTTATACATAAAATTTTGAAATATATCACTGAAAGACTCTAAGATAATCCACCACCATCCTCTGCGGAAACTCTGTAGTTGCATTGGGTGCTCCAGGCCAGTTACCTCCCACCGCTATATTGAAGATGAAAAAGAAATCGGCATTGAAAGGATAGGTTGCAGCACCAAGATCGGCCTTTGTTACCTGAGCAAATTCAACATCGTCTACTAACACTTTTACAATATCCTGTTTCCATATTAAGCTGTATACATGAAATTGCTGGTCGTAGGAACCTGTTGTAGAAATAAAACTGCTTCCTTTGGATGCATGATTTGACCCACCAGTAGACCAATGCAGGGTTCCATAAATTTTATTGGGTTCATGGCCCAGTAACTCTAAGATGTCCATTTCTCCACAGGTAGGCCAGCTTACCGCATCAATGTTATTTCCCAACATCCAAAGGGCAGGCCATATACCCTGGCCTTTTGGCATTTTGGCCCTTATATCAATCCTTCCGAATTTAAAAACCTTCTTGCCCTTAGTGATCATTCTGGCAGATGTATAGTTAGATCCACCATAGCTTTCCGAACGGGCTTCAATTATCAGATTGCCTGCTGATAGAAATGCATTCTCTGAACGACCCGTATAATTCTGCAATTCATTATTACCCCATCCTCCATTTCCAGTCTCCAGTGTCCAATTACTGGCATCAATAGCAGAACCATTAAACTCTTCATTCCAGGCAAGGGTATAGCCCGGATATGTGATTGGCGTTGTATACCCTGTATTATCTACTGGGAAATATAATCCATTTGAATTATTGATGTTACCAATACCTTTAGCTTTCGTGAGCGTACAATTCTTCGGATTGCTCAACTGTACATAAAAAGTCTGCATAGCCTTACGGGTACTGTCGCCAGTAACTTCCACCTCAATAAACCCCTGTCTTTTACCCGCTGGAATTGTAACTGTTCCTGATACTGGTTTGAAATCCTTATTCGCTAAAGCGGTTCCTGCTTCTGTAGTATAGGCAATAGTTACATCAGAACCTGCTACCTGATCCAGATAAACATCGAAACGGAAAATACTGGAAGAAGTAATCCTGACCTGAGTAACATCATAAATGGAAGCGCCATTATTACTTCCAGAATCGCTTCCCCCCTTCTTACAGGATACAAAAGCTACCAGGAAAAATAAGACCGAGAAAGCAAACACCAGACTGATTTTTTTCATATGACAATTTTGAATTTGACCGCCTTTAAAAATAGAAAACTTATTCCAAAACTTCTAACTCATATTTATAACCGGCAATCTTGTTTCTAAAATACTCATACCCCGGCTGCAAGAGGGACTTTGCCTAAACTTATAGGCCAATGAAGCTTATAAACTTTAACAAAATACAGCCTGAATCCTTCCTAAAAGAGTTAATTTTAAACACAATTTCAACTATGCAGCTATCATCACGTTCCCGGTTATTATTGGTCTTTTTATTAAGCTTGTCTTGTATCGGTTGCGACCGTGTCACTAAAAACCTTGCAAAAGAACACCTTAAAGGAAAGGAGATGATCCACTATCTCAACAAGACAGTTACACTTGTATATGTTGAAAATAAAGGGGCTTTTATGAGCATGGGAGCTGATTGGTCAGATTCCCTTAGCTTCTGGACACTAACTGTTCTGCCGCTGTTGGTAATGGCGGCTTTTGCATATTATATTCTCCGTAATTATAAAAAACTACCGACCGTACAACTGGCTGCCTGGGTGATGGTTTTTTCAGGAGGAATAGGCAACCTCATTGACAGGGTGCTCTTTGATAGGCATGTCACCGATTTCATTCTTTTGGGGGTACCAGGATTCCAAACCGGGATTTTCAATGTAGCAGATGTTTTTGTAACATCAGGTGCCATCCTTCTCCTCTCACATTCTTTCATAACAGCTATAAAGAAAAAGCCAGAAAATGATAATGACACTGCCACTTCCTGATCCGGAATGCTAAGGGCTATCCTAAAAAACAGGGTGTTAGCATGTGTGTTGGTTAAAAGCCTTATACCTTTGCATTACACACGTACATATATGGATACCTTCAAAAGCGACCTATCAAATATCGAGTTTCCTGTCAAAGAAAAAGTAGCAGGCAACATCATTCGAAAGCCAATATTTGACCTCATACAAAAAGATCATCCCAATTTCACCATCAACCAAAACTGTTCAATAAGCGAGCTCAATTTCTACAGGGAAAAATATCTTTCCGACTATCTAACTAAAGAATTGGGAGAACTTACTTCCTTAAAAGAAACAGTGATCGATTCATTAAAGAAAGAAACTTCCATTACCGATAAGATAGAAGCTGAAGATGCTACGCTCCTTTCTTATGGACAAAGACTCGCGGACCATGTAGCCAGTTTTGGAGGAAGCTGGACATTCATTATCCTATTCGGTATATTCATACTTATATGGATATGTTTGAATGTGATCTGGTTCACCAATAAAAGCTTTGACCCTTATCCATTTATTCTTTTGAACCTGATACTCTCCTGTATAGCAGCACTTCAGGCTCCGGTAATTATGATGAGCCAGAATCGTCAGGAAGAAAAAGACAGGGAACGCTCCAAGAAAGATTATATGATTAACCTGAAATCTGAAATGGAAATTCGGTTACTTCACGAAAAAATAGATCACCTTATAAGGCATCAGCAACAGGAACTTATAGAGATCCAAAAAATTCAGGTCGATATGATGACAGACATCCTAAATAAGATAAAATGAAAATAAGGCATATACTGCTATTTGTCGTCCTTTTACCTATTGCAGTTATTGCGCAAAAAGAAAATGAGCCATATGTGATGCTTTTAGGTATCACACAAGATGGAGGCTATCCACATATTGGCTGTCAGCGAAAATGCTGCCAGCCTGCAATAATCGATAAATCAAAATCAAGAAATGTAATTGCCCTTGCCATCGTTAGTCCCACAGAAAAAAAATGGTGGTTGATTGAAGCCACTCCCAACATAACCGAACAATTACAAGTTTTTTCAAACAAAACATCCGGGAAGTACCCTTATCTGCCAGAGGGAATTTTCATTACGCATGCACATATGGGCCATTATACTGGTTTAACCTATCTGGGCAGGGAAGCTTTAGGCGCTAAAGAAGTTCCTGTTTATGTATTGCCCAAAATGAAATCTTATCTGGAAACGAATGGGCCCTGGAGCCAACTAGTGCAGCTGAAAAACATATCCATCCATTCATTAGCAGCAGATAAATCTGAAATCATCAGTCCATTTATTTCTGTAACCCCATTTTTGGTACCCCACCGCGATGAGTATTCTGAAACAGCAGGATTCAGCATCCAAGCGGGACAAAAGAAATATCTCTTTATTCCAGATATCAACAAATGGTCGCTCTTTGATAAGGACATTGTGGAAGAGGTAAAAAAAGCAGACATCGCATTTCTTGACGCCACCTTCTTTTCAGCGGAAGAATTAGCTTACAAGAATATAACTGAAGTACCACATCCTTTCGTTCTGGAAACTATTGATTTATTCAGGAATGAAGGAACAGCTATCAAACAAAAAATAGTACTTATCCATTTCAATCATACGAATCCCCTTCTTTCTGATCCCAAAAAAATTCAATCTTTTAAGAAAGAGGGCGTCCGAATAGGGACACAGGCAGCTGCCTATTAAATTCCTGCCCTTCCCGATATTTTTCAAGTCATTCTTTTTGCTCCATTTCATTGGAAAATATTACATTTAAGAACTGATCCTACCCACCCCTCGAATTACAATTTCCTATTCTTCCAATTACACATAAGAATTAAGTTATGAAACGTATCGTCATTTGCTGTGATGGCACCTGGAGCAAGCCCGGCACCATTGACAGAGGTAAAAAAGTGAAGACTAACGTACTCAAACTGTACGAAGCGCTGAACAATATTGGCGAAGACAATGTGCCGCAGGTAAAATACTATGGCCAGGGTGTTGGCACCCGCTATTCTGTAAAGGATAAATTATTCGGTGGTATTTCAGGAAAGGGTATCGACCGTAATATCAAAGATGCCTACAAATTCATCATGTGGAATTTTGTACCGGGTGATGAATTATATCTTTTCGGCTTCAGCAGGGGGGCCTATACAGCCCGAAGCCTGATGGGGCTTATCAGGAATTGCGGAGTTATGAAACCAGAATTCCTTCACCTTGTTGATGAAGCATTCTCCTTATACCGCGACAGGAATGCTATTACCCATCCGGATAGTGACCTGATGGTGGCTTTTAAAAAAAGCTATAGTCAACTCACAAGGATTCGATTCATAGGAGTTTGGGATACCGTAGGGTCATTAGGTGTTCCTATTCAAACCCTTAACTGGTTTAATGAAGAATACCAGTTCCATGATGTAAAACTGAGTAGTGATGTAGATTATGCATACCATGCTGTTGCCCTGGATGAAAAAAGGGGCATGTTTGAGCCTACATTGTGGGAATTGAGTAATTCTGTAAGAAAGGAAAATGTAAAGCAGGTAATGGAACAGGTATGGTTCCCGGGTTCGCATTGTAATGTAGGTGGTGGATATGCCGATAGCGGATTAAGCGATATCACCCTGGATTGGATGATTCAAAAAGCCCGGGCTACGAATCTTGGATTCAAGGAATCATATCTTAATGAAAAGATAAAACCGAATACTACAGGAGAAATACGCAACTCCAGAACAGGTTTTTACAATCTGTTTCCAAAATATACAAGGCAGATTAATCAATCCCAGATTGGACTAAAAAGCATCAATCTATATTTTATCATTGCACGTGAAAAAGTTGATTGCACTAAGTAAGATAAAAATCAATTAAATGCACTGTTGCCAATCAATTCCTGCCTTAATACTCTGAGCTTAACCAAACCTGAATTAATATTCTTGTATTTTTTTTGGGATAAGACGAATTTAATTTTTTCCTGTGGTTTTCCTTTTCTTTGAATTATTAATTGTCCAGTGCTTGATATTTATAATCGTAAACTTATAACTGGCATTTGAGTAATTTTCATTATCATTCTTAAAAGGTAATATTAAGTGATTTTGAACTTGTATACTTTCTCTCCAGACTTTTCATCCTTGTTTCGTAATTAGTATTTTCTTTCCAAACATGCTTAAAACTCCATTTACATCTTTTATAAACAAACAGGAAATGCACCTTTTGTGTCCATAACATACTCTTTATTAACGCCAATGAATTTTTCTGAACCATTGTTGGTTGACTATAGTAGTTTTAAAAACTCAAATACCATCAGAAATAGGCATCTATATCTGGATGTCAGTATTTTGTTGTTTTCGTTTACTTTGACAAGTTGATAATTGTATATATAGTATTATGATGTTGCTTGAACAGGTGGCGGGGAAAAGAAAAAATCCAATATGAGTCTTTTAAATTAAAAAATCCTTCCCGCCTTCCCGGTTAACCCTGCTTCACTTTTTCTTCGCAGGCACAATCTCAAATATCAAACTCGAAGCCGATCCTTCCTGAAGCCCTGTAGTATTCAAATCGCCTCTCCAATATTCCGAAAGATTTCTTAAAAGCTTTTCCATATAAGTAGATGCTCCTCTTGTTCCGCTTCCTTTCGTTATTACAAGATCTTCCATATTCATTTCCCCTCTCGATGTGAAAATCTTAAAAACTTCTGTACCATAAGGAGGTTCAGAGAGAGATAGTATAATTGGAGAATATCTTTGACTCACCAGCCCTAATCTTCAGATCTTCTGGAAATATTTTCTGTCCCTTATTTGTCAAAATAGGCTGTATACTACCATCAGGAAGTAAGTCGAGAATATTTATGTACAAAGACTGCTTGCCAAAGTTTGTAACCCATAACACAACTGTATCATTTACTGAAAATTTGTAATGCTCCATATTGCTGGATGAAACTGCTTTTCCTGTATCTGGTTCACCATTTCTCCAGGGTACCAGCTTAACTTCCAAACCAGACTTCGCTTCCACCATTGCCAAATCCCTGATAAAAACATACTGTGAATATTGTTGCAAGGCAGTTTTCAACCAATCTATTCGTGCTTGCTCTCCAGCTTCGTTAATTGAAAAGGGTAACCCGTTTGAAATCATTATCAGTGAATCTTGCCGGCCACCCTTCTTCAGTAATAAATCCGCAGTGGCATCACCCGTAACAACTTTCACTGGACTTATCTGCTTAGTTATATTTTCTATTTCCAAATCTGAATAAACAGCATTACCCGACTTTGGAACTTTCTTCGTATCAATTTTTACTATTGCAACAGGTATTTTAAAAACAGGCTCCGTTACAAATACCCATCCAGCTGTTATCTGAGCCAATTTTGGATCGGCATCCAATTTTATGGTGGAACTAAACGGACCAGCAGAAGTTACTACTCCCGATGCCATTGGAGTTACCCCTTGTATATTTTGGGTTGTGGCAGGAAATACACCCACTTTAGCACCTACATCCAAACCAGCCAAAGAACCCTTTTTTAAAATATATTCTCTTGTATTCAGCCTTTTTGCTATTTCACTAAATGATTGCTGTTCTACAAATCGCCCTCCGAATAATGATCGGTCAATGCCGTTTCCTTCCATCACCGGATGTTGTCTTAAAGACTTTTCAAGCATAACCGATTGTATCCTGGCAAAAAGGCTTCTGTAGGATGTATGCTCAGGTAATTGCTCCAGAGCTGCTGAAATAGCATAGGTTAAAGAGCCTACAGGCATCTGCTCATTATCTGTGACTTCCTTATCCACTTCATTGGCACTGGCTGCCGAATAAATGATATAGGTTGCCAGATTATTTTCAGAATCCCCTCCCTCTTTAAACTGTTGCACCTTATCAGGGCCTTGCCCTGATAAATCGGGAGCATTCTTTGAAACAATGGCAGGTTTGCCTCCTCGCGATTTTCCACTTCCCCTTGTGATTGTACCCGAATGACAGGCATTTATCAAAACCAATAAGTCACCTTCCGGTCCTAATTTCACTCTGCAATCCCTCACATACTTTCCAAAAAGATCATCTCGTAAATAATTCGCCGAATCCTTTGTAAGATCTCCGGTAGTACCCGTATAAACAGCATTATATGGCACTAATACTTCATCCAGTCCATCGGGCTCATCGCCATTATCGTCCTGCAATTGGGCACCATGACAAGAGAAATGAATTATTGCAATATCAGCAAGACGTAATTTATTCGTGAATGACTTCAGCGCTGCTTCAATACCAGCTTTTGTTGCTTCACTATCCTTCAGTACAGTGATATTCCCTGATTCAAAACCCTGACGCTGCAGGGTCTTCAACATATATGGAATATCATTACCACTTGATATGACAGGCCAGTTACTGGAAGCCGGATAGTTACCGATAGCAATCACCAATGCCTTCTTGGTTTGCGAATGCCCCTTTGAAAGCAATGCAAGCAATAGAACTGATATGAAAGCGATCCTTTTCATTATACAATTTAAGGGTTTCATTCATGAGTGTCGAAATAAACACGAATCTTTTCAACAAGGCTGGTAATCATTTTATCTTTATCAGCTACAACACCATTTGCTTGTAGTGACAGGATGCGTTCACTACTTCCCTTAACCACCCAGGCTTGTAATGAAATAGTATCACCCACAACTTCATACTTACCACGCACAGAATAAGCATCCGATAATTTATTGCCTGCAACAAATATTATAGGCACTTCCTTGCTGGAGAGGGAAAGGTTATCCAATTCCCTGTCGAAAATATCTGCAATCTCAAGATCATCATTCAACAGTTGTTCATCTTGTATGAATCTCGATTCTCTGAATAGCTTTCTTCTTATAGATAAATGGATACCGTTCGATACTTCCTGATCAACCAATCCAAGATCGAAACTGCCATTGCCTATAATTTGTGGATCTTGTCTGCCACCAATATCCTTTGCCAGAATCTTTACATTGTCTGCTGCAAAATTGAACCACTTATTTACATCGATGAACTTATTATCTTTTAATCCTTGACCAAGCTTCAATCCTGTAAGCAAACTATATGTTAGTAATCCCTGCCTGTACAAACTTGTCTCATAAGCCGATTGGTCAGAGGCAGCGGCTGATAATATGAATGTTCCTGTTTTATCTTTCAACCTTTCAAGGGCGCGTTGCTGATCGGCCGGTACTTCCCTTTTCCCCATAACATCTTTAACCCTTTGAATCACTTTGCCACTATTACAGGCATCAAGAACAAGAACCTGCTTATTAGCTTTGATGCCCGACATCCATTGATTCAATTCTTCAGCACTCACTCCTACCTGCTTTTCAATTCCTTCTATATCGAATCCTGATGCATCAGATGTAAGAAGATAAAAAGATCTGCCAGTATTATATAACATTCCATGTCCGGCAAAAAACACCACTACAACATCATCGGGTTTTGCTTTCCGTGTAATGCTATCCATTACAGCTTGTATGTTTTTCTTACTCGGCCAGTACTTACTGCTGGTATCCGTATTGAGGATATAATTGAAAACATGTTGCTTATTGTCTGTGTTAAGCAATTTAGCACCTGCACTGGAGAGCGCTGAGCCTAACTCACGCGAATCTTTTGATGCAAATTTCAGTTGTAATTTTTCCGATTTGTATCTACTGATTCCGATAGATACGATATACATGTTTGGATTTGGCTTTTTCTTTGTATCCCTCACAGAAATCTTCGCTCCTCTTGAATATGTTGTTTCATTTTTACTGGAAGCCTTTACCATAATCACATTCTCTTCACCGGCAACAAAAAATGATTGTACTTCACTTGCCGGAACATCTAATCGAAACCCTTGCCCGGTTTTAACCAATGAAGCAGCCGTATACGACTTAACTCCTTTTTCATTTACAAACAACTCAACAGTCTCCAAACCACCATTTCTTGGTTGAATTGAAAAATGGTATTTACCGTAAGTGAAACCCAAATCCTTTACCAATGGAGTAAAATCGCAAAGAGGCAGTTCTTCTGTAACCAAAGCAGTTATTGGTTCAGTTCGCTTTCCTGATAATTTTTCTGCCAATCCTGGTTCCCAGGCTAAATTCTTTAACTGCTCAAAATCTGTAATCTCATTCCCACAAACATAGTATAATAACTTCCTGGCTGCCGCAGTTCCATCATACCTTCCTCTTGGATCTATTACGAGATAATCACTTTCATCCACAGAAAAGAAGCTATAAAGCAATTCTCCATTGTCTCCATTCCATTTTCTTATAGTGTTGTCTTCAGAACTGCTTACAATGAATTTTCCATCAGGACTAAATACGGTGCTGTTTATAATGTCCATATGCCCCTTTAGGACAAATACCAATGTTCCTGTTTCCATGCTCCAGACCCGGGCAGTACGATCCCATGAAGCTGTAAGCAACCTCGTTCCATCATTATTAAAAGCAGCGTCACTTATTCCAGCAGTATGACCTTTAAGTGTATATTTTAATTTTCCTTCCCCGATACTCCAGATTCGGATTGTATTATCGAGAGAAATACTGGCAACTGATTTACCATCTGGACTGAAAATGACTTTATTGATCCAATCGGTATGCTCTTTCCAATTATACAAAACCTTTCCACTTTCCCGCTGCCATACTTTTATCGAATAATCTTTTGATGCTGTAACTATCAATTTTGTATCTGGACTAAATACAGCGTATCGAATGGAATCATCCTTCCCTTCTAAAACAGACTGGAGCTTTCCTGTAGATGCATCCCATATACGGACTGTATTATCGATAGAAGAAGTAAGAACCCATTTACCATCAGCACTGTAAGAAGCTTTTGTAATCCAATCACTATGCCCACTTAGATCAAATAGCATTTTGCCATTGCTACGAAGCCAGATTTTTGCTGTATTGTCAGAAGAGGCGGTAAGAATATAATTCCCATCCGGACTATAATCTGCTGAAGTAACCCAATCGCTATGACCATTGAAGGATTGAAATTCAGATCCATCTGTAACCTGCCATAGTTTTGCTGTCCTGTCATTGGAAGATGTCAATACATATTTTCCATCCTTACTGAATATAGCTGTATTTACCCAGTCTGTATGACCCTTGAGTGTTTGTTTTAATGCTCCATCCGCATTCCAGATTCTTGCAGTATTATCGTTTGAAGCGGTTACTATCTGCGAACCTGTTGCATCATAATTTACAGTATTCACCCAAAAGCTATGTCCGCTCATTACTGACTTCCGCTTTCCATCAAAATAGCTCCAAACGCGTAATGCATTGTCGTAAGAGGCAGTGATAAACCTTTTCCCGTCAGAACTACTTGTAATCAGATTAACTTCTCCTTGTTTATCTTCCAGATCATAAACAAGTTTACCAGTAGACCATGACCATACAAATGTTTTGGAATCGGCCCCTGCACTCACTATATACTTTTGGTCATTACTAATCAGAATATCATTCACGGCGCCATCGTGAGCCTGCCATTCTTTTAATTTCTTTCCTTCGGTAATGGACCAAACACTTATCATTCCCAGATGAGTACCAACAATAACCCCTTTCCCATCCGCACTCAGTTTTAGTACTCTGGGTATGCCTCCATTAATTTTAAGTTCCTGAATTAATTTTTTAGTTGTAACCGACCAAACATAAATACTGTTTCGGTCATTAGAAGCTATAAGGTATTGGTCATTATTTGAAAAAGAAACTGTTCTCAATCTTCCTTCATTCGCTTTAAATGTATAAGCTCTCACAAATTTATCTGCATCATATAGGGAGAGAGTACTATCCCATGAACTGCTAGCCCAATATTTTTTATCCTTACTTTCCGCAATTGCGCTGACCCATTTTGAATGAGAATGATCTTCTTCCAGTATTTCACCGGTTGCTATTGAATAAAGAATGACTGTGCCGTCAGCGGCACCTGATAGGATTTTCTTGTTGTCAGCATCAAAAGTTACTGTTGTAATCCAATCGCCTTGCGGTTTACTTTTCCAGACCAGCCGGCCGTCATTGGAAGACCAAAGGCAGATGGTACTATCTTTTGAACCTGTAACAATCCATTTCCCATTGGAGCTATATCCAACAGATACCACGCTGGCCGTATGCGATTTCAATTCATGTAACAAAAGCCCACTACCCAGTTCCCATATTTTAGCCGTATTATCCCATGAACCGCTTACCATAGTTAGTCCATCCGGGCTTACAGCCATTGCAGAAATGATGCTGGTATGTCCCAGTGGCAACTGAAGCTGTGGCTTTTGGGCAACAGAACCAAAATACATGCACAAAAACCCCACCCCGAATAAGAGCTTTTGGAGCCATTTAGTGGCTGAGGAAAGGATGAGGTCAAGGGGTTGCATAATTAGTGTGAATTTAATGAATCCCAACCTAATGCGATTAAGATCGCCTAAGGCCTAAAGCCTAGGGCCTAAGGCTTAGATCAGAGAAAGGCAATATATTCTTGTGAATTACGGGGAATATTTTTCGTAGCCTGAATTCCGGGCAAAGTCTAAACTAGCCTTAGGCCCTAGGCCTTAAGCCTTAGGCATCCCGTATCAAGCATTTCCAACTTTTTTCAATACTTTTAATCCGCCCCAAAACCTACTATCCGCTTATATGGCAAAAAAGATCCTGCTTTCGATATTGAGTGGCCTGGTCATTCTTATAATTACCTGGATCTATCAGAATTATGAATACTCATTGTCTGTAGAAGACGGTTTTTTTAAGAAGGCCTTGAAATATAAGCGAATGGCCATCCCTCCCTTACCTTCAAAAAAAGCAGGTTTCGTATTTATCAATACTGGCAAAGACCTGACACTAACGGAGGATAGCGTTGAGTATGGAAATGTAACCATAACTGACAGAACCAAGCTACAGCAGTTCCTTCAAAAAATAAACGAGCTTAGCAAACCACCCCTTTACACTGTACTTGACCTGCAATTTTATTATCATAATTCGGCCGACCCTTCTGTTGATAGTTTATTGGAGACTACAATAACAAGGAATAAGCGATTAATGATTCCAGTTGTAAAAGATGAAGAGGGAAATTATAAAGACCCTATCTTCCTTTCTAACTATGCGTACTCTGATTATTTAACATTTGGGTCGGGATTCAATAAATTCAGGGTCCTGAACCATAGTACATTGAAATCGATACCAATCGTATTGCATGAGAAAGTGAACAATGCGGTGTACAAAGACTATTTCTTTTTTGCAACCTGTAATGGGAAGCTTTGCCTTTCCGCCATTTGGCCTCATTATTACCTTACCGAGCCAGAAGTAAGGGCGAATACACAAACCGCCATATCTCAGTTTTATAATCTGGGAGAAGTATTATTAGATATGGAAGGGAATCCTTCCAATTATGTAAACTTCTTTGAAGACAAGATTCTGATTATTGGAAATTTTGAAGGGGATATACATAGTACCCCTGTTGGCAAAATGGCAGGTTCGGTTATATTGGCCAATATCTATCTTTCCTTATTGAATAACCATCATATAGTCAGCCCTGTTTATCTTTTGATTTTGATGGCTGTTCTATCATTCCTGAGCTATTTTGCCTGGTTTAGCCAAATCCCGAAAATCAAGATAAATTTCAAATTTTTCTTTTCCAGTTATCTGCAGAAATTCCTGAAAAGCTATATATCCTATTTTGGCTGTATGTTCCTGTTATCATTAATCGCATTATTGGTTTTTGATATTCAGATGGCGCTATTCCTGCCTTCTTTGATTTTGTCAGGCATAGAGTATATACGTCAAAAGAAATACCTCCCAGAAAAGAAAGAAGAAGCGGAATCCTAAAAGTATTTTTTAACTTACCGAATACGGCAGCCAACTGACGTAACCAAAACCTTATTATGCGATACAGCGGCATCATATGTCTTTTACTTTTTATTCAAAATATAGCCTGGGCACAGGAAGAAAGTCCGGATGTACGCATTGCAAAAGCCACCATCCAAATTCGCACACAACCAGATAGTGCCACTGGATATATAAATCGCAGTCGCGCCTATAACGATAAAGACCAGTTTGATGCAGCACTAAACGATTGCAGAACCGCCCTTCGGCTTAGCCCCGGCAACCCATATGCACTAAAACAAAGAGGTTATGCATATATGGAAAAACAGCAATTAGATTCATCCAAAACAGACCTCACAAAAAGTATTACAGCTTTTACCTCGTGACACCATTGCCTGGTATTGGAGGGGATTGGTCAACTATCTTCAGTCAAACTACCCCGCAGCTATAAACGATTATTCACAATCCATTGCCCTGCACCCGGAATTTGCAAAAGCCTGGAGAAACAGAGGTGAGGCCTATTACTGGAGTGAAAAATACGACTCAGCCATCATAGACCTTTCTGTGGCATTAGTATATGACCCAAAACTTCAAAGAACGCTCTACACAAGAGCTATGTGCTATTATTATTCCAAACAACTTGACCTGGCGATAGTAGATTTTACAGCAGGCCTTGCAGCAGATCCGGGACAACCCGATTATCTGAACTCAAGAGGGATGGCCTATTATAACCAGAAAAAATACGATCTGGCCCTTCAGGATTTCAATGAAGCCCTTCGGAATAATCCGAAATACGCAGCTGCTTACGTGAACCGGGGACTCTATTACAAAAACAAGAATAAGCAAGAAGAAGCTATCGCCGATTTTACACAAGCTCTTTTATCTGAACCCGAAAACCTGGATGCACTTTATAACAGGGGCCTGGTGTATTACGATTTAAAGAACTGGAATGCAGCTATAAGTGATTTTTCAAAAATCATCCAACTCACTCCTGCTGATTATGAAACAATCCGGAACAGGGCAGATGCCTATCTGGAACTGAAAAAATTTGATGATGCCTTAAAAGATTACAATTCTATACTCAAAGCCCAACCAAAAGATGCAGTAACTCTGGCAAGCAGAGGACAATGCTACGTTAAAATGGGAAAGAATGAGTTAGGCCTTAAAGATTTCAATGATGCTGTTAACCTGAAATCAAAAAGCACATTGCCACTTTCATACCGGGGAAATTATTATGTTGATCACGACCAATATAGTTTAGCTATTGCCGATTTCACTGAAGCACTGAATATAAATCCAAGATCTTTTGATCCTCGTAATAACAGAGGAAATGCCTACTATTATAGCAAACAATATGAAATGGCCATCAGCGATTACAGTATGGTGGTATTACTCGACTCAACTTATTATGTTGCTTATTTTAACAGGGGTAATGCATATAATGCACTCGACAGAAGTGAAGAAGCCATTGCAGATTATACAAAAGCACTCTCTATAAACCCAAGTGTCGTAAATATCTGGAGAACAAGGGGCGACCTGTATTCCAAATTATCAAATTATGAAAAAGCGCTGGCCGACTTTGAAGAGGCATTACATCTGGATCCTAAAGACACCATGACGTATAATAACAGAGGCCTTGTTTATCTTGATCAAAACAAGGCTGAACCAGCCTTAAAGGATTTTAATGAAGCCTTACGTTTAAACCCGATGTTCACAATTGCCCAGATCAACAGGTCTGAGGCCTATTTAAGAACAAAACAATACGATCTGGCATTAAAAGATTGCAATGAAGTAATAAAGAGAGAACCAAAAAACCAGGAAGCTTTCGATAGCAGGGGAAATATACATTATGCAAAGGGGGACTACGATGCGGCTCTTGCAGACTACAATACTATTTTACTGTGGAATCCTAAAAATGTAAATGCACTTACAAACAGGGGCAATGCTTTTCTTGCCAAAGGAAAAAGACAGGAAGCCATAGAAGATTACCGAAAAGCCGTTACCCTTGAACCCAAAAAACTAGGAGGATGGTTCAATTTAGCAAATGCTTTCAACCAGGCATTTCAATACGATTCCGCCATAAGATATTCAAATGAAGCTCTTAGATACAATAGCAGATATACACCTGCTCTCAATGTAAGGGCAACAGCATATTATTATCAGGGTAATATTCAAAATGCAGAAAAAGATGTACTTCAGTCTCTTTCCATCGTACCTCGTTCTCCTTCAGCGCTGAATCTGTATGGAATGGTTTGTACGCAAAGAGGACAACCCGATTCAGCCCTAAATGCCTATAACTGGGCCCTCGTTGTTGACCCGAATTATCCCGATGCATTAAACAACAGAGGACTTCTTCTCTATAACACCAACAGATATAAGGAAGCAATTGCAGATTATCAAAAAGCCTTAGGTATACAGCCCACGAATAGCCGTATAATGGTGAACCTGATTTTATCTTATATAGCAGCTGAACAATTTGATAAAGCATCCACCCTCTATTCAGAGTATAAGGAAAAGAAAATACCTGCCTATATTGACGAATCAAATAATTACAGGTTCCTGAAAAGCTATATTACCGCTTGCACCGATCACCTTAGTAAAAAGGATTATTCAGGAGCCCTTCCACTATTAACAGCTTCGCTGGAAGATTATAAATTAGTAAACCCCGGACAAGGTAGTAACAGCTTGTTATCGCTTGAATACGGCAATGTTTTATATAGAACTGCCTGGGCCTATGAAAAAGCAGGACAGGCCGAAAAATCGTTGGTTTACTACAGGAAATCGGAATTGATTAATCCGCAATTGAATGGATTAAGTGATAAGATAGCCTCTTTGACAAAAGAAGTGAATGAAAAGAAAATGGCAGCCAATGCCGCTCCTATTATAAAAATCCTGACTCCTGAAATCATAAAAGACAGCACTGTAAGTGGAGAATTATCCGGTAAAGGCAGCTTGTTTGTAAGTGGTGTAGTTACTGATCTAAGTGGTATTAGCTGGGTAAAAATCAATGGAGTCAATGCCAGTATATTGAATGATGATGGATACTTCGCAATAGATGTAAAGGAACATACCGGTAATCTTACAATCCAAAGTCAAAACAAGCTTGGTAAGATTTCCAAACTCAATTATTCCTATTCCACCAAATCTTCTACAGTAGACGCTACGGCTTCCATACCTCCTATTCCACCAACTTCCAAACCTGGATTTCATGCTGTACTTATAGCATGTAGTGATTATTCGGGAGAACAATGGGCCAAGCTTCCCAATACAATCCCTGAAGCAAAGGCATATAAGAAAGTTCTTATGGAATCTTATGGTTATAAAGAGGAGAATATTGTTGAAATATATGATAAAGGACAAGCAGATATAATTGCTGGATTAAGCGCCAAGATGCAAACACTTTCAGTAAACGACAATCTTATCATCATGTTTGCAGGTCATGGTACCTATAAGAATAAAGGGAATCAATTGATAGGCTATTGGGTTCCATTAAATGCCACAAAGCCAGAAGTGGATTATATTTCGAATCTGAAATTGGATGAACTGGTATATGACTGCCAGGCAAGGCATATACTTTTATTATCTGATGCCTGTTATAGTGCGGCGATGAGGTCGGGCGATGACAAAAACGAAATGCCTCAACTTCCTAAGAACAAGGAATATAATTTCAAGAGCCGCCAGATACTTACTAGTGGAGGTCTTGAAAAAGTACCAGAAAAAAGCGTATTCGTTTCCATGCTGCTGAAAAGTCTAGAAGAAAATGAGGAGAAATATATTTCCGTAAAAATGCTCTATAATCTTATATTTAATGGAGTCCGCAACCAGACAGGCAAAGAACCGGAGTTGAATTTATTTGGAAAAGAAGGAAATGAAGGCGGTCAATTTTACTTTATCCGATCAAAATAAAATTTTATGCGCACACTTTTATTATTCACCGGAATAGTATTATCGGTATTTACAGTTTCAGCACAATACACCGTTACAAAAGTAGTTGGCAAGGTAAAGAACCTAACAAATGGCGAAATATTAAAGACTGGTAGTAAGATGTCTGATAACGACAAGCTTCAGTTCTCAGGACCATCAGATCTTGTTCGCCTGATAGTATTAGGCAAGGGAACCTATGTGCTGCAAGCCAACCCAAAAGCTTATACCGAGGAAAATACTGTAATCGAAATTCTGAAATCAAATCTGCATCTGAAATCAAAAGAAGGATACCTGAGTGGGCGTGCAGGAAATTTTGAAACCATACCAGATGCTTTTGAAACTGAATCAGGCTATAACGACAAAAACAGGATCGCTCCTCAGAACAAATACCTTTTCGACAAGGAACAATATCCCGTTTCTGATGGAAGTCGGTTTTTTCTTCAGATCGTTGAAAAAGACAAGCCAGCGGTAGTAAAGCAATTAACTACCAAAGCTGATACATTGATCATTAATTCAGCAGATTTCAAAACAAGCGGTGATGCAAAAAATGCCAGTTTCACATTAGGTTATTTCTCAAAAACAGGCAACAGCAGCCAATCGCTTATAGAGCTAAAACCCTATTTTGATACCAACAATGAAATGGATGCTATCATAAAAGTGGTGATGAATGCCAGTACAAAAAAAGACAAATCAGACATAGAGAAGGAATGTTACAAAGAAGTATATGAAGCTCTTGGTAAGCCTTCCGATATTGATTACATAAAAGCATTCAACAAAATCTTTGCTAAGAAGAAATCTAAATAAATGCTATTCTTTTAATAAATCTGCAATAGTTTGATAGAACTCTTTCTTAAAGGCTTCAAAGTGTTCGCCAGTTCCTGGTCCATAAAAACCGGTATGTAATTTTCTTACTGAACCATCTTTCCCAATATAAATGGTAGTTGGATAAACTTTGATGGTGGTAAGTTGAGGGATTGTTTTTTCTGTACGTAAAGAATCTGTTACTGATACTCCACTAATCAACATTGGGTATTTTACATTAAACCGTTGCTGAAATTTTCTAACACTTGCCTGGCTTCGCTTGAAATCAGTACTGTTCTCATAAGCAATGGCTAAAATTTCCACTCCCTCCTTTTTAGCCTTTTGATAATACTCACTCAGGAATTTTGTTTCATCCATACAATTCGGGCACCAGCTTCCCATCAATTGTACAATTACCACTTTATTTTTGAACCTTTCATCAGTAATTGAAACCGGAATGCTGTCAACATCTAAAAACCTGAAATCAAGATGCGTATATCCGGCTTTCATTTCTGGCGTATTACCCACATCTGGAAGAGTATAATCATTATTTCTTTTAGCTTTCCATTCTTCTACGCCTGCAATGCCTGAAAAGAATAATCCATCGGTAATGGAATTGTTATCCTTTATCAATGCCCTGAATAGATATGTATGCGACCCATCAAACACCGACATAAGAAGAGAATCTCCATTCACTACCCCATCAAGATATCGGTAATCGCCTGAGGGTGTAAGAATAGTACCAGTTACCTTATTGCCTTTTTGTGTCCATTCAGCCATTGCGGGTCTGATAGTCTTATTAGGACGGGTAATAGCCAATTCCCATCTACCTGAAATATTATACTTAGAAGGTTTTGTTACTGCGAACCGATACGATTGTCCGGGCCATGCTTTGAAAGGCCAGTATTGGGTTTTACCAGAAGTGCCCTTTGTCATTTCACCTATCAAAGAACCATCCTTGGCAATCTTTGCTTTAAAGGATGATTCAAATACCGGCATCTCAAAAAATACCGAATCGCCTTTCTGACGAAAATTAATAAGCTTTATTTTCTCTGATGCATTATTTATCGTGAGCTGGGTATTCTTCCCCACCCCTTTTATCTCCAAATTGAAGACCACTTCGTTTTTGTCTTCCCTGATCAATACTGCACGCCATTTGCCTTCTTTCAGCTTTGATTGGGCAGTGAGATTTAAAACTGATAAACTAGTAATAATAAAAAAGAGTACCCTTATACATAGTTTCATATTACAATAATAACAAAAATCATACTGAGAGTCATTACGAGCTAAAAATTAACCGCAGACACGGGGAGACGCAGAGGGAGCCTCTTCCCTGCGTCTCCGCGTCTCTGCGGTTAAATGTATTTGTATTTCTGAAGGTAATTACTGCTTTGTATAATTCGGTACATATCCCTCCAACCTCAATATCCTCAGCATATCCTTCTCCAACGAAACAACCGGATACTCCACAATCCTTCCAATTTCCTTATTATGCTCTTCAACAAGAATTGTTGGAACCCTTAGTATATTCTTTCCAGCCTCTTCGTGCTGCGGACTTTGTTTATAACTATCTGAAGCATTACTCACCATCACTAATTCTATTCTTTCCTCAGGAACTCCACAACAATCAAGCATCTTAAGTAAACGGGGAATTTCACGCTGACTGTCACCACACCAGGTACCCATGAAAATGGTGAATTTCTTATGCTGTAAAAGAGGCCTTATGAAAACACATGTGGCTGTATCAACTACATAATCTCCATAATTCTTCTGGAACCACCCAGCATATGGAGTCATCAATAATGATGTACGGGTGCATTTCCCAACCAGTATCTCTGAGCCATAAGCATCTTTTACTTTTTGATTGACAGTAACCTTGTTTTGAGCGGCAACAGAAACTAGTGCGCATGCGAATAGCAGAAAAAATAATACCTTTTTCATATAATAGATTGCAAATGATTAAATAATAGAATAGAACACAATTGCCCATTTAATTGCCTAACGAATAGTTATGCAACAAATAGCAGCAATAAAAATGAAAGAGTTTTTAGTGAGAACTCACATCAAGAAAGGACATTACACTATCGGAGGATGATAAGGCAGAACAGAAAATCCATCAAGTAAATCATCACAATAACTTTCTTCATCAAAAATAGAATTGCTATTGGATGTTAATGGAGCAATGATGCTTTTGGAAATTGTATAGTCAAATACCTGAACTTTTATATCAGGGGCAGTAATCCCATCCTGATGCTGACTTCCTCCAAAAACGGATTCGAGATGTACCTCGCATCCGCAGTCTACCAGTGGCTGTTGTTGTTCAGCCTGCCACTTGCAATAATAATATGTAGCGATGTTACCATACTGAAGTAACAAGAATACAGCAAGTGATAATATGGAGGATAAGATGCGTCGCATGAATTTCTGCTAGCTTAAAGTTACTCCATAAAACGGGATAATCATAATCGAAATTCCTATTTCTCCAGATTGATGAACATATCCCTGGTCATGCTTTCCAGGTTATATTCCTCTTTCCAGCCCCAGTCGCGTCTGGCAACGCTGTCATCAATACTTTGGGGCCAGCTATCGGCAATGGCTTGCCTGTAGTCTGGTTTATACTGCATTACAAATCCGGGGATATGCTTTTCAATGACTGCGGCAATCTCTTTTGGCGAAAAACTCATACCAGACAGATTGTAAGAGGTACGAACACCGATTTTAGCCGCAGGGGCTTCCATCAACTCAATGGTGGCCCTGATGGCATCGGGCATATACATCATCGGCAGATAGGTATCTTCTTTCAGGAAGCATTGATACTTCTTGTTCTCTAATGCTTCATGATATATCTCAACAGCGTAATCTGTGGTTCCGCCACCTGGCGCCGATTTATAACTGATTAATCCCGGATAGCGAAGGCTCCTAACATCTACTCCAAAACGCTGGTGATAATAATGGCACCAAAACTCCCCGGCATATTTACTGATACCATACACGGTGGTTGGTTCAATAATTGTCTGTTGAGGACAATCCCTTTTAGGGGAAGTGGGGCCGAAAACGGCTATAGAAGAAGGCCAGTAAACTTTATGGATCTTTTCCTCGCGGGCTATATCGAGAACATTTAGTAAGCCTGTCATATTCAGGTTCCAGGCCAGATTGGGATTCTTTTCACCCGTAGCAGATAGAATGGCCGCCAGCAGGTAAATCTGGGTGAAATTCTGCCTTATTACCTGCACATGCAACATCTCTTTGTTCATTACATCAAGGCTAACATAAGGCCCTGTTCCTTCCAGTAAAGGGTTCTGTTCCCTCAGGTCACTGGCTACTACATTGGCATTGCCATATATCTTTCGGAGTGCCAGGGTCAGTTCCACTCCAATTTGTCCGGATGCACCAATAACGAGGATTTTTTCTCGCAGCATAGATAACTTTTAAAGGTCAAATGTAAACAGCAAAATCCAATAACACCCCATATAATAAAAAAATGTTCCCGTCTAATTACCGGGATAAATAATACAGATTCCATGTTAGTAGATTCGTTAGCAACTACAATTGAATAAATGGAAAAATAAGATCCCAATACTCACCCCCATATTGATATTGAAAATCAAAAAGAATAATATGAAAAAAATAATCTTTCTGCTAAGTCCACTTTTTTGCTTTTACTCTCAGGCAATTAGCCAGTCTGTAGGTATAGGCACTACTACTCCTCTAGCCAGATTGCACGTAGATGGTAATGCCCTTATTTCAAATGGTGGCCCATTACGGCTGAGACAAGATGCGGTATCTAATTCTTCATTACTTTATTTCGATTTGAATAATGCTACTCCGCAATTCCAAATTCAGCATCTGCCTGGATTATTATCCATTCAAAAAGTTCCGGCAATTACGCCTGATTGGACAATGACCAGCTCGGGCTTTATTGGAATGGGAACTTCATCACCAGCAGTCAAAGTGCATATTTATGCAAATAGTGGTGAAGTACTTCGGCTCGATGCCACCACCGATCCTCAATTAGGTCTTACGCAATCTGGCGTTCTTAAGGGAGTTCTACGATTAGGAGGTGATGATATCGTTTTAGGAAGCCCTGCAAGTAATGATTTAGGCAGATTGATTGTCCGACTCAATGGTGGCGACCGGTTTATAGTTCACCCAGACGGAAAAGTAAGTATAGGCACTCCTACTCCGGCAGCAGGATATATGGTAAGTATAAATGGAAAAATGATTTGCACCGAACTAAAAGTGCAATTACAATCAAATTGGCCTGACTATGTTTTCAAGAAAAACTACTCCTTGATAAGTATGGAAGAACTTAGAAAATATATATCTGTAAATCATCATCTCCCTAATATACCTGCTGCTGCTGAACTGGAAAAAAGTGGTCTGGAATTGGGAGAAATGCAACGCAAAATGATGGAGAAAATTGAGGAACTCACACTTTATATCCTTCAATTGGAAAGTCGGCTGAATCAGTTAGAACCCAGCAATAAAAAAGATAAACCCTCTCAAGGCAATAATTAATCATTATCTGCAGCTCATGAAATCGATATCTACTCTTATCATGGTTTTCATATCCTGCTGTACTGCTTATTCGCAGGATACAAATAAAATAAATGATAATATTCCGGCAGATGAGCTGGAAAAAATTATGGCGAAATCCGTTCAATATTACGGCTCATTACATCGGATAATTCAAAAACAAACAGCTGGAATGCAAGGAACGCATGTCCTCTTTGGTTGGCCTCTAAGAACTACAGCTGAATATGATGATATCCCTTCTTATTATATGATCCAAAATTATGTAGACGACAACAATGACATCGTCAAAATAGAATACAATTGTGGCAACCGCACCTATGATGGCCACAATGGGACAGATATTAATATTTGGCCATTTTGGTGGGACATGATGAATAAAAACTATGTACAAGTTGTTGCTGCCGCTCCAGGAATTGTAACCAGTGTAGTTGATAATAATGGCAATGATGACAACTGCGCCTGTATGGGCAATAACAATGTAATCAGTATTCTTCACAGCGATAGCACAACCTCGATCTATTATCATATAAAAGATAATTCTGCATTAGTAAAGGAAGGAGATGTAGTAATACAAGGCCAGCCGATTGCAAGTGTTGGCAGTTCAGGATGCAGCTCCAATCCCCACCTTCATTTTGAAGTGAGAGCCCTTATTTCAAATTCTACAGTTTTAATAGATCCCTGGGTAAGACCAAACCCGGCAACTGACTGTAATGACAGAAATGAAGAAACATGGTGGCAAAACCAGAAACCTTATTGGGAGCCACAGGTAAATCGGGTAATGACACACTCGGCAGTTCCCGTTCTTACAGGATATAATAACAATTCTAACTTTTGCACAAACGGTGAATCTGTAAATGCCAAAGCCAACTTTATAGCCGGTGATGAAGTTTTTTTAGGTATTGCCATGCATGATTATGTTAGTGCTACCACCGTAAGCTATACAATTTATTACCCGAACGGTACAACCTTCACCAATGGTACACACACAAATAATCAGACACAAAATTTCAGTTCATGGTATTTAGTATTTGCACATTCTCTTCCTTTGAATGCTCCATCAGGTACCTATAAAATCATGGTATCCTATTTTGGAATTGATTATGTCAGTTATTTCAGTGTAAACTGTATTGCAAATTACACACTTACGGGTAATGTAAATGATAAGAGAGGTTTCATAGCCTCTAATAGTATTATTTCTGATGCAGTACTTAATACTTTAAGTCAGGTAAAAATGCAGGCGTCAGGTTATATTATATTCAATCCGGGCTTTACAGCAACGGCGGGATCTACTTAAAAGCAAGAATAAAGGATTGCAATTACAGCGAATAAACCATAATCGATGAAAATATTTTATCACTTACTTAATTCTTTCCATTTGTGGAGGGCCTCTCATATTAAATGCTCAGGATCAAAATACTACAAGCATTGAATAAGCTTTGCTTCATGAGGGAAAAAACAAGATTCACTGAAATTAAAAGTACCGTTCTACAATATTATACGGTTGCTAATTCAAAGCTGACTGCAGGAGACTCTGTTTCTAAAAAAATATATAACAGACAATTAAAATTCTGGAATCGTTTCTTTGAAGAGAGCGAAGGTAGATTAGATGAAAAAGGGAATATCGTTAATGCAAGCCTGCAAATATCAAACCTCCAAAAATCGAGATCAACAAATAATAACAATATCAACGCTCCTACCCCCTTTGGAAACTGGCAAACTATGGGCCCTGATTATGTTGAAAAAGGAATCGGTCGTGTCAACTGTATTGCTTTTCATCCAACTAATCCAAATATAATATATGCTGGAACAGCTTCGGGAGGGTTATGGAAAGCAACCTTTATTGGAAACGTATATACCTGGGAATGTATATCAAGCTATATTCCAAGTCTTGGTATTTCAGGTATTGTTATAAACCACTCAAACCCAAATATCATTTATGTACTTACCGGAGATGGAGATGGCTGGAATAGTCGCGGTTTTACGTTTAATTGGGGATATGTGAGATACTCCATTGGAATATTAAAAACTACAGATGGGGGTAATTCCTGGAATCCTCTGGCTCCCTTTGACAACGACGATAGTTCAAAATATGTAGGATTCAAGCTGATCCAGGATCCCACCAATTCAAATATATTGTTAGCTGCAACTTCCAAGGGTGTTTTTAAAACAATCAATGGAGGCAATTCATGGACCAGAAGTTCCTTCAACTATACCACTTTCAACGAAACAAAATTCTGCGATAACAGCCGCATCTGTTATGATCTTGAATTTAAACCCGACAATTCAACTATCGTATATGCCAGCTTCCAAACAATTGATAATTCAACCAATACAAATAATGGAGTCAATTTTTTTATTTCAGAAAACAACGGAACCACCTTCAGTTCAAATCATATTCTGAATGACGCTAACCGAATAGCAATAGCAGTAAGTCCGGCTAACCCTAATTATGCATTTGCTCTTGCTGGTCCCGGTTATTATACAGAAGATGGCAGTGGTACAGATACATACAAAGGACTATTTCGTTTTACATACAGCACCGGAGCCTGGACAGAGATGAACACTAGTCCAGATATACTGGCATTAACAAGTGTGACCAATAATTTCGGACATCAATCCAATTACGATCTGGCGTTGGCTTTATCAAATTCAAATCCAAATGTAATTATAACAGGGGGTCTTAATGCATGGAGATCTGTAAATGGCGGTAGCTCTTTCACCGAGATTACGGACTATTTCTGGGATCTTAACAATGGAAATTATGTACATCCCGACATTCACGACCTCGCCTATAATGCTATTGATGGAAGGCTTTACATAGCTACTGACGGGGGTGTCTCTTATAGTACTGATAATGGAAGTAGTTGGATCAGGATGTTTAATGGATTAAATATTACACAGTTCTATAAATTTGAACCATCAAATGAAAACGATAAGATTTGGGGCGGGAGTCAGGACAATGGTGTGCTCCAAAAATTAACTGGAACCGATTTTGAAAGATTTGCTTCTGGTGACGGTTACGATGTAATGACTGATATTATTGGAAACAATGATGATTCCTATTGGGTCACCAATACCGATATTTACGATGACTCACCTGCTGGTTTCGATAATATTACCCCTGGCGGTGAAACTGAATATTTCCCTTTATTGGATATGCACCCTTCTAATGAAGATATTCTGTATGCAGGCTATAGCAGTAGATTATATGTTTCATTTGACAGAGGTGCTAATTGGCAAAGCAGAGGTGGTGCAGCACGTTGGGCTATTGGAACTTGCCCAAATAATGGAAACAGGATATTTTGTGCGGGGGGGCGCGCTACAAAGATTCTGCCTCCAGTAGTAGGCGATACCGGCATATGGCGAATAGATAATGTAATGCTGAGCAGTTATGTAACCACTTCCTTAACAAGAAACCTTATCAATGCAGGTTATCACCCAAGCAAGCCAAAAATAACAGGAATAGCAGTGGACCCTTCCAATTCAAATATTGTCTGGATTTCTGTGGGTGGATTCATAGATAATTGCAAAGTGTTTTCTACATCAGATGCAGGAAACACATGGACGAATCAATCTGCCTCGATTCCTAATATTCCTATTAATTGCCTTGTAATAAACAGTGCAGGAGATGTATATATTGGCACGGATATAGGTGTTTATTTCAGAAGCAAATTAATGAGTGATTGGACAACTTTCTCAAACAATTTGCCTGTAGTGCCAATATCTGAACTGAAATTATTAAGGGTATTAAGCTTGCCTTCTACTATCACAGATTATATATATGCCTCTACTTATGGGCGGGGTATATGGAGGTCTGAAATATACTCTCCCTGTACCGCAATATTAAATGTAACAGATACTTTGAGAGGTCCGCTATTCTTCCAATCCGGTTCCACCATTAATTCTGCCTCTGTAATAACGGGCGGGGCAGGAACTTCTGTAACTTTCCAGGCATTAAACGATGTTTGGTTAACACCAGGGTTCACGGTAATTGCTGGCAATGAATTTCTTTCAAGAATTAAACCTTGCAACAGCGGCCCTTTACCCGTTTTCAGCCAGGCGATTTACAATGAAACATTAAATAAAATGATTCCCTCCGCACATAACCGGTACGGAGAAATTGTAGAAGTAATTCCGGATAATGAGACCTTCTTAATAAAGTACAATATTAAAACCGAAGGAACTTATTCAATCCTCCTGGTTGATAAGAACAACAACCCATGCGATCATATTATTGACAACAAGCCATTACAACCAGGAATAAAAACAAGTACAATTAGTAAAGGGTCCCATCCAGCAGGCTATTACCAAATACAATTATTCTATAATAATGAACTAATACATAGCCACGAAGTAGACCTGTAAAAGTGAAAACGAAATAAAGGTTAAGAAGTAATTTATAAGTAATTTCAGTAAATATCACATTTGAGAAAAGCCTTAATCATATGGTGCTGTATTATAGCCTGGCCTTATATTTCCGCCAGTCAGAACCTGACATTTCACCATTTACATAAATCAAATGGCCTGAGTAGTTATGCAGCAACCTGTGCTGTTACAGACAAAAACGGGTTCCTTTGGATAGGTACCAATAACGGACTGAACCGATATGATGGCAAAACAGTAGATATTTATTTGAAAAACAACGAACCATCGTTGCTATCAAATCAAATAGCTGAATTATTCTGTGATAGCTACAATCGAATATGGGTATGCACCCCTCAGGGAGTAAGTATGGTGGACAGTAACCGCCAATTCCATATTATTAAACCTGATACATTAAGTTACTACATTACAAAAAACATAATTGAAACTTCCAATCACGAAATACTCCTGGTAACAGGAAGAGGCGGTTTCATTTATAGGGAAAAAGAAAAAATATGGGAGAAGTTAACCTGGCTGGATCCTATATTGAAAAATCAATCTATCAGGCTAATTATTCCTAATAAGAAAGATGAATATTTCATTATTGTTACTAACTACGTTATCAGGATTGATGTTCAAAATCAGAAGTTGATTGATAGTTTTTATATAAAAGATGTGAGAACGGGTGCCTTGTTAAATGATCATGAACTTATTCTGGGCGATTTTAGTTCTCATATTATTTATTATGACTTTGAAAAACATAGCCTGACTCAAAAGTACCAGCTAAATTATACAGAGAATGGCCTATTGATAAGTGAAAATATTTTCTGCATAAGAAGAAGCAATATGAATGAAGTCTTTATTGGCACTTCAAACAGGGGACTAATCAGACTGGATCCTATTACAGGTAAAAAAACCTACTTTCAGCATAATCCAGGTGACCCTTACTCGCTAGGATTCAATTCTATCAATACTATGTACTGTGCTCCAAACGGCTATATAGCACTTATTTCAACTCACGAGGGAGTTGATATTGTAAACACTCAAAATAATTCAGCCTTTTATTCAAAATTGCTAATCGACAACAAAGGAAATACTTACGACAACCAAATATTTGGAATGACGTTTTCAACACCAGGAGCTGGTTTCGGATCATATGATATAAAAAAACGAAAATTTAAAAACATTTTAAAAGATACAACAGCTGATAAAGGCTCAGCTATCAAGAGTAAATTTGTATACGATATTCAATATGCTCCCGATAGTTCTATTTGGGGAGGAACATCAGGTGGAATTTTTCAGTATAACCCTGTGGCCAATTCCATAAATTCATATTACAATCATCCATCCTTAAATATTTTAAATAATAAAAGAATCAATAAACTATATTTTGACAAGGAAGGGCTTTTATGGGTGGGAACAACAACTGATGGTGCATATTGTTACAATGAGAAAAAACAAACCCTGATACACTTCAATTCCAAAAACGGCTTGCCAGACAATAATGTAATAGGTTTCGTGCAAGATGATGATCAGAATATTTATATCGCAACTGGAAACGGGTTTTCAATCATCTATACAAATGGGCGCATAAAGAATTATTCTATTAATAATGGGTTAAAAAGTAATATTTGTAACGGCTTCTTAAAGGATATGTCTGGCCATATCTGGATTTCAAATGAATATAATATTATCCGGTATAATCCTGCAGATAGCTCGTTTACTTATTTTGATGAAGAAAATGGTATTAGTAAAGAAGGATTTTTACCCTTTTCTTATTTCCAAACCAAAAACGGATTAATGTTATGGGGTACTAATAAAGGATTTAATTATTTCCATCCAGAGCAATTGAAGAAAATAACACAACCAATGAATTTGCTGGTTGTACAAGCATACGACGGAGATAGCCTTTTCCCTTTATCTAATAAAAGTTCATTAAGCTTACCACAGTATAAAAATAGTGTTACATTTTACTTTACAGCAGTAGATCCTGCTGGCACTATTGGCATTATTTATGAATACCAATTAGAAGGCTATGATAAAAAGTGGATTCGGACAGAAGCAATTAAGCAAGTGAGATACAATGCACTTCCACCTGGACAATACTTGTTTAAAGTCAGAGCCTCTGGTGATGGACTCAAATGGATTAACAGCTCAAACGAAATCTTATTATTCATAGATACCCCTTTATGGAAAAAATGGTGGTTTAGAACGGGAATTATTTTACTACTAATTACAATCCTGTTTTACCTGATCAGAAGAAGATTCAATTCTATACGAAAAGAAGCATCGTTAAAACAGAAACTTTCAGAAACTGAAATGAAAGCCTTACATGCCCAAATGAACCCTCATTTCATATTTAATTGCCTAAATGCCATAGACAACCTTATACAAACAAATCAGAAAGATAAAGCCACCACCTATCTGGCAAGGTTTGCTAAATTAATAAGAGGAATATTGGATAGTACAAAAAATAATATTGTTCCATTTTATAAAGATTATGAAACGCTACAATTATATCTTCAATTGGAACAATTCAGATGTAATAATAAGTTCGAATATAAATTAGCTGTAACAGATGATCTATTGAACAGCGACATTCAAGTTCCTCCACTTATTATTCAGCCTTTTGTAGATAATGCTATACTACACGGACTTCTGAATAAGCAAAGGGGATAAAGAGTAATATAAATCCATATTTAAAAATAAAACGACTGGATAAAGTATCTCATAATTGACAATGGAGCTGTAACAGATGATTTATTGAATAGCGACATTCAAGTTCCTCCAATTATTATTCAGCCTTTTGTAGAGAATGCGATACTACACGGACTTCTGAACAAACAAATGGGAGCAAGAGTACTATCAATCCATATTTCATCAGAAAACGACTGGATAAAATATCTCATAATTGACAATGGAGTTGGGAGGGCAAGAGCTGAAGAATTAAAAAACATCAACAAGCCCGGCCATATTTCTTATGGAATTAATATTTCTAAAGAAAGAATAAATTTATTCAATCAAAGTAAAATAAGAAGCAGGGATAGTAATGAAAGGCAGAATAACATACTTATTACCGACCTTTACGAAAATTCAAAGCCTGCTGGCACATCAGTAGAAATACATATCAGAATACATGATAACAACTAACAAGATGCTAAAGGCTGTCCTGATTGACGATGAAGAAAGCAACCTTAGTTCGTTAAGAGAAAAAATAACGAAAGGATGCCCGGATGTCATAATTATAAAAATGTGTGATACTGCTGAGAAAGGCATTGAATCAATAAATGCCTTACAACCAGATATAGTTTTTCTGGACATCGAAATGCCAGTCATGAATGGCTTTGTAATGCTTCAACACCTCTCGTATAAAAATTTTGAACTGATTTTCACAACAGCTTACGATCACTATGCAATAAAAGCAATTCGATTCAGTGCCTTAGATTATCTGGTAAAGCCTATTGAAATGGAAGAGTTGATTTCATCTGTTGCAAAAGTAATAGAAAAAAGAAATCGTTCCTTCCCAAATCCTCAAATAGAGTTATTAGTAGACCAATTGGTTAACAAGAAAAACTCATTTAGCCGTATAGCTATACCTACTACAGAGGGCCTGCAATTTATAAAGCTGGAAGATATCATACATCTGGAAGCAAGTATAAATTATACTCATATCTATGCTTCAGGAAATAAAAAATACATAGTAAGTAAAACATTAAAAGATTTCGAAGAAATGTTACCGCCCGAAACATTTATTCGAATCCATAACTCATATATCATAAATAAAAATTTCTGTGAAAAATATATACGAGGGGAAGGCGGACGCGTTGTGCTCTCCAATGGAATTGTATTAGATGTTGCAAAGCGTAAAAAAAGTGAGTTCTTGAAAGCTATTGGGTATTAACTCTTGAAACATACACTCTCCTTAATGTTCATTTACATATAAGGTCAAAAATATTGAATAGCAAAAGAGCCAAATCTCGTTTCAAAACGATTTACATGTATAAACAGAAGTCATACTATAACATAACTTGTTTATATATAGATTTTCTATTTTATTCTAAAAGCCAAAGAATTAAAGACTTTGCATTATACTAAAAAGGGTTATGGGTAACACTATTGTCTAAAAGGAAAATTCAATATAATAGAATTTGCAAAACGACAAATAAAATCACCTTTTTCCCTATTCAAAATGCTTCCCTGATAAGTTCAATAGTCATAATTATGACATTTCACATTATTTTCATGTTTCGAAATCCTCGTCATCACTAATATTCTAATCACACGATTATCAGTCACATATATCCAAATCGAAGCTTAATTAAAAAGAAAAGCAACCCGGACCGTTCTTATAATTCATTAAAATAAGCCTAATAATGTCATAGGCATAGAGCTTGTTTTACAGACCAATGTAAATCAAACCACCTACTCAACTACTATCTCCACTTACTCAAATGGCAGTTCCGCAAAAAAGCTAAAAGGTAATTTGAAGAGAATTCAGGTTCATTTCCAACTTGCTATAAATACAACCATCCTTCTAAAAGGAAAAGCCAAGATTCATTTTTACCGTTCACTCATTCATTTAGCCTTAACTGATTATCATGAAAAAAACTTTTGCCTTACTCGCCGCTATTCTACTATTTTGGAATTCCATTTACAGTCAGAATGTTGGTGTTAACAATGCAAACCCCGAAGCCGCTTTGGATGTTATCGGTGATGTCATATTCAGAACAAACCCTATAGCAGCTGCAGATGGAGTAAACTATTCTTTCGATATTCTATCTGTCAGGTCAAACTATTACAGGGTTACTGGTCCAACTGCCGATTTCACAATCGCCAGTATACTGGCTGGAGTGGATGGCAGGGTAATTACGCTATTCAACCGGTCTGGTTTCTCAATGCAATTGAACAATGAAGATGCCGTTTCGTCACTTACAGAACAGATTGTTACCGGTACTAATGCTGATCTTGTTATTGTAAACAAGGGAATCGTGACACTTCAATATGATGGTGATGAGCAAAAATGGATAGTAAAGAGCAGCAGCAAGGGAGCGGCTCCGGGGGGTGTGGGTTATTGGGATATAAATGGAGGAAACCTATTCAATAATACAGGAAACAATGTTGGTATAGGAACCAATACACCTGTATCCAAACTAACCATACTTACTCCAATAAATACAGCTGGCTGGACGCATGTATCACAATTCAATGGCAAGGATTCAATTGTTGTAGGGGAAGGAATCGGCGGCGTTTCAGCTGCTATCGGAACTTCAACTAACATGCATTCAGACTCAATACAAATTCATTAGGACGATTTCATATTTATCCTGCAGGAGAAATTGTGGTTGGTACCAATTCTAGCCCAGCTTTTGGAAAATTCACAGTGGAAACTCCCAATAATAGTTATGGTATTTCCCACACCAGTACAGGTGGGAATATATTGGCTACTAATATCGGAGGCACTTCAGCAGGTATCGGCACTTTCTCAAATACCAATATGCGGATATTCTTGCAATACTTTCTCACGCATCTTCATTTCAGCTGCTACAGGTAATGTTGGTATCGGAACCGATAATCCCACCTATAAACTTTCAGTCCTGGGAAATATAAGAAGCAACGAAGTGGTTGTGGAAACAGGCTGGGCCGATTATGTTTTTAATGAGAAATATGTTTTGAAACCATTATCTGAAATAGAAAAATTCATCCAGCTAAATAAACATCTTCCTGGAATACCATCTGCTCTTGAAATACAAAAGAATGGACTCCCTGTTGGAGAAACACAAAAGATGATGATGGAAAAAATAGAGGAACTGACACTCTATATTATTCAACTTAACAAGAGAATCGAGGAACTGGAAAAAACATCGAATAAGTAATTATAAAATATTTTTTGTTATGAATACTTATAAACAGAGAATATTTGCGTTGCTTTTATTCTTACTAATAATAGAGGGCCCTTCCTTTGGACAGGCCTTCACAAAAATTATCCAACCTTCAGACTCTGCCACTAATTTTCTGCAACTGTCGCAAAAGATCAGTCGTTTCTACGACACAGCACAAGGCAGTAACCGCTCGGGATACAAACAATGGAAGAGGTTTGAATGGTATGCATTGAATCATATTTCAGAAGATGGAACACTAGGGAATTATCAAGCGAAAAACATTGAAGGCTTGAAACAAATGAAAACCCAGCAAGTAGAGCAATCCTCTTTAACCAACTCTTCCACCGGAAATTGGATTAATATTGGCTATGGCAGTTCTGTAGGCACAATGGCAAAACAGGGAAGGGTGAACACCATAGCTTTTGACCCAGTAAATTCAGACGTCATTTACGCAGGCGCCGCAGGTGGAGGAATCTGGAAATCTGTTAACGGTGGAGCCAATTGGTTTAACCTAAGTATTGATTTGCCAGCACTAGGTATTTCAGACATTGCAGTGGCCCCAGCACCAAACAATAATATAGTATACGCATTATCAGGAGAAGGAATCTCTCCAAACGTGTACAGTCATTCGGGCATCGGCATATTGAAATCGTATGATGGTGGCACAACCTGGGAAAACACAGGTCCGGTATATCAGATCATACAATCAATAGCAGGAAATAAACTACTAATACATCCTTCAAACCCGAATTATGTATTAGCTGCCATGACTAATGGCTTATGGAGATCAATGGATGGAGGATCAACCTGGAATAATATTTACCCCAACGATGTTATTGATATAGAATTCAAACCCAATGATCTTAATATACTTTACGCAACAGTAAGGGGCCGGTCGGACCTCATAAAAATAAACCTCACAACATTGGCCCCAACGAGTGTATATATAATTGCTCCCCCAACACCTCCTACTAATGCCCCAGCCATAGACCGAATGGAAATTGGTGTTTCTGCCAATAATGGCAATGCCGTTTATGTATTGGCAGGACCTGGCTACCAGATAGGAACAAGCAATCTTTTTTATGGATTATATTATTCAGGTGATGGAGGCAATTCATTTTCATTAAGAAGCAATAGTTGTGTTGCCAATGGAGATCTTTTCAACAGTATACGTAACGCCAGTTTTTACACCAATACTATTTATGTAAACCCTTTCAATGAAAACAATGTGATTGTTGGCGGGTTGAACCTATTTACATCATTCGATGGAGGAGTAACACTAAACCAGGTAGTGGATGGTGATTTACATCCAGATATACATGAACTGAAAAGAAATGCAGTATCCGGTGATTTATGGCTTTGCACAGACGGGGGTATATATAAAAGTATTAATAGCGGTTCATCCTGGACAAGCAGTAGCAACGGGTTGGTGATAAATGAAGTTTACCGGATAAGCGGCACACAAACAACAACTGACAATCTTATTGCCGGACTACAGGATAATGCCCATATGCTGAGAGCCGCCAACACAAATGTATATTTCCCGGTGTATAACAGCGATGGAATGGACAATTACTTCAACTCTTTCAATAATAGCATAGTATATGCGTGTTCGCAAAACGGCGGACTGTCCAGGTCAACAGATGGAGGATTCAATTATAATGGTACAACATTACCAGGCAATGGAAATGCCAACCTGTTCCCCTGGCTAACCCCTATTGTTCAGCATCCACCAAATGTTATTCCATTCATCATAACAGCTAACACCGATGTATTATATGTCTATGGAACAAATGGAATCATTCAGGGAAGTAGTAACGGGACCGTATGGACGCCAATGGGACCAGCAGGGGCGGCACAAGTGAATGGTGCCCTCACCCCTTCAATGGCCATAAGCAGTGATGATCTGGGAACTACAGCTACACTATATATTTCAAACGGAACAAATTTCTGGGTACATACAAATCCAATTTCAGCAAACGCTGGCGGATGGGTAAGCAGACCACTGCCTCTTTCAGCATTTTCGTTTATTAGTGCCATTGCAGTTAACCCCGCCAATAAAAATGAGGTTTGGGTCACTATATCTGGCTACGCTTCCACACAAAAAGTATTCAGAAGCACGAATGCCGGAATTAATTGGACAAATATGACCCTATCATTGCCCAATATTCCTGTTTACTCTATTGTATTTGCAAATAAAAACAATAGCCCTACAGGTGCCGTATACATAGGAACAGAAATAGGAGTCTTTTATAAGGATGATAATTTGCCTAATTGGGTACCATTCACTAATGGTTTACCACATGTACCAGTAACTGATCTGCAAATAAACTATACCAACTTAACACTTAAAGCAGCCACTTACGGAAGAGGCATCTGGCAATCGGATCTTTTTCAAAACTGTACACTTACTGTCCTTATCAACTTCAATATATTTCAGGGCCAGTATAACTTTGAAGCATCCAGCGCCATATCTGCCAACTCAACCATAAACGGCAATCTTGGAACAAGGGTCACCATGAAAGCTGGAAATAAGATAACCTGGTCGCCCGATTTCGAGCCTCCAACGGAAGTTATATCAGGGCTGCCATTGGGAATTGTGGATCAGGTGTATTAAGTTCTGCAACTGATTCAACGCTCAAACCTATTACAGAACCAGATAAACCAATTAAGGCTAATCCAGTTACTAATACTGCCATTGAAAAGAATAAATAACCAGAATAGTACACCGTATCAGTTATTACTAAACTAGAGTACCTTTAAGAATGCGCATTGTTTTTGCATTAGCGATCCTGCTATCTTTTTTTTCTGGCTTTACACAGTCAGACCTTCACTTTAATAATGAATTCACTATTAAAGAAGGATTAAGCAACAACAATGTAAACTGCATGATGCAGGATAGCCGGGGATTTCTATGGATAGGTACTATTGAAGGATTGAACAGGTTTGATGGCTATCAATTCAAGAAAATATTCTCAGAAAAAAACAACAACTCAGGCCTCTCTCATAATAATATTTTCGACATTATTGAATACCAGTACGGCCAACTATTGATTGCAACAAGTAATGGGCTATGTGTTTATAACACTATTACGAATCAGTTCGAAAACGAGAAAATCCAATTTCCAATTTTCAAAACTGGTGCCGGAACAGTAATCACCAATCTTTATAAAGACCCATCAGGTAATATCTGGGTGAATGAAAATGGGGAACTTGATATATTGGATAGCAATCTGACTTATAAATACCGGTTCACCGACCTGCCCTGGGCAAAGCCATTGAAAGGAATACTGATAAGATTTGAGAAATGCTATACAGATCAAAAAAACCAGCTTTGGTTGCCAGCCGATCAATCCAGCCTGGCTATTATAGATTTCAATAAAAAGGAAATCAGGTATGCCAACAATAACCCAGAGAATGCTTCCTACCTGAAAAAAACATATATCCGTTCCTTTTTAATGGATGAAAAAGCAAATACATTATGGTATGCACCATGGGGACTAGGCTTGATAAAATATGATTTCAACACAAAAACTGAACAACAAGTGCTGTTTGGCATGAAAGAGATTTCTGAAAACAGAACTATAAATTCCATTCTGAAAACAGCAACTGGTAAAATAGTATGCGCTGGAAGTGAAAACATATACGAAGTAGACCCCCTATCCCTTGAATACAAAAAAGCCTTTAGCAAAACGGAAATCAATGAGAAAACAACAAATCAGATCTATAACAATACATTAATCAACAGCTCCGCAACCGACTACTGGGCTGGAACCACTCAGGGATTGATCTACTTTTCCAGCGAAATGCCTAAATGGACAGAACTTACACTTTCTACGAAAGAAAATCAATCTCTAACCGAATGTACCGATCTGATACTATGTAAAAATGGTAAACTCATTGCTTCCTATTACAACAATGAACTAGTCGTAATCGAGAAGAATAGAAAAGAGACATCAACTTATAAAATTCCCAATGTAGACGAGATACATCAAACCGAATTATGCGAAGACTTTGATGGGAATATCTGGGTGGGCACCAATAAAGGGATATTCCAATTCGACCCTGTAAAAAAAAGATTTTTACGACCAACTTTAATGCCCAAAGAACTCAGCGACTCAATCATTAATGTGCTCTTTTTAGACGAAGAAAACAATATCTGGATTGGAACACGAACGCCATTCTCTTTATACAAATTCAATAAGAATAGATCTTCCTTTGAAAAAATAAACAGCCCAGTCCTTACCGATTTTGCAAATTTTTCAAAACAGAACCGCATCTCCCAAATAACTGGTGATTCCAAACATAATATCTGGTTGATTTCACAATTAGGAGGTGGAATTCTCAACTATAATCTGAAAACCGGAATATGGAAGAATATTACCCTTAACAGCAAACACAGCAAATTATTAGTGGAAAATGGCTTAGTGAATATAATCCCTGATAGCTCAAACAATCTATGGATGATCGAATCATTAGGCAATGGACTTATTCAATACAACTACTCTTCCGATAAACTCACATTCTTTAGACGCACTGACGGATTACAGTCAGATTATATCCATAATATCTGCACCGACATTTCAGGTAACCTTTGGATAATTACAGAATATGGTATCACCCGTTTCAATCCAAATACTTATACCGCCACAAATACTACATTGGCAACAGTCAACTATACACTTTATCCTTACCAGGAATGCATTTATGATCCCTATTCCAGTACAATTGTATATGGCCTTAACAACAGGCTGCTTTTTTTCAATGCCAGCAGACCAGTAGAAATTTTAAAACCGCTCATTCCGATTATTGATGAAATTTTAGTCAATAATCAGGCAAGGTTTACTGATCCATTATCAAATAGTTTATATCTTAATCCTGACGAAAAAAATATAGCAATTGATTTCACCACGGTAAACCTCAATACATCAGGTAAAGTGAAATTTGCCTACCAACTGGAGGGCGCAGATGCTGAATGGAAAACAACTGACAATATTCGAACCGCATCTTATAGTAGCTTGTCGCCCGGAAAATACACTTTCAAATTAAAAGCAGCTTATGAAAATGAAAAATGGAGTTCACTTATAACATTATTTTCATTTACTATTGCACCTCCTGTTTGGCAAACCTGGTGGTTTATCACCTTATTCATATTAGCACTTTCAATTGCAGTATATATCTTTTTCCGTTACAGAATAAAGTCTGTAAGAAAAGAAGCAGACTTAAAACACACAATTGCCGAAACTGAAATGATGGCATTACGTGCCCAAATGAACCCCCATTTCATATTCAATTGCCTAAACTCAATCGACAATCTCATACAAACAGAACAGAAAGAAAAAGCAACAGATTACCTGGCGAAGTTTGCTCAATTGATAAGAGCCATCCTGGAAAACTCGAAAAATAATACTATCCCCTGCTGGAAAGACCTTGAAGCATTGCAACTGTACATTGAAATGGAACAGTTAAGATGGGATAATAAAATACAATGCCAGATAACTATAGATCCTGATATTCAACAAGGCGACTTTAAAGTGCCGCCGATGGTGGTACAACCATATATTGAAAACGCCATACATCATGGCCTTCTGAATAAAATAAGTCCGGATAAAAAATTGACAATCGATGTGAATTTTACTGGCAATGATATAAAATACACCATAACAGATAATGGTGTTGGAAGAGAGAAAGCAGCTGCTTATAAAAAAATTAATAGGCCAACGCAGGAATCCTTCGGAATGCAAATCACCAACGACCGTATCAACTTATTCAATGGTAAAAAAGACCATTCTGTAAAAATAACCGACTTATACAACAAAGAGCATCTTCCAGAAGGAACTTTAGTTGAAGTATGGCTAACCACCCAACCCATAAGCTCATGATAAACTTATCAGCTATAATCATCGACGACGAGAGCAGTAGCAGAAACTCCTTACGTCAGAAATTACACTCATATTGCCCTTTCATCGAGATCATCGCTGAATGTGAAAATGGTGAGGAAGGAATAAAAGCAATTCAAACTCACACTCCTGATATTGTATTTCTTGATGTTGAAATGCCCCGAATGAATGGTTTCGTAATGTTGCAGCAACTCGAACAAAGAAGTTTTGAATTGATATTCACAACCGCATATGACCACTACGCCATCAGAGCCATCAGGGAAAGTGCCCTCGACTACCTGGTTAAACCGATTGAAATAAAATTACTACTAGAAGCTGTTGAAAGGGTAAGGACAAAAAAAGAGAACAACTCCCCAAATCAGCGTATCGAAACCCTTCTTCATAACCTGATAGACAACAGAAACAGTCATCGAATTGCTATTCCATCTCTGGAAGGTTTGCAATTCATAGAAATCTCCGATATAATTTTTGTGGAAGCAGAAAGTAATTATAGCTTCATAACGCTGCAATCAGGGCCCAAAATAACAGTATCAAAAACACTTAAAGATTTTGAAGAACTTCTTCCACCGGCACTTTTTATTCGCATACACCATTCATACATAATAAACAAAGACCATATCAAAAAATACCTGAAAGGTGACGGAGGTCAAGTTTTGATGAGTAACGGGAAACTACTGGATGTAGCAAGACGAAAAAAAGACGATTTCCTGAAAGCCATCAGCCAATAATACTGCCCATTTCGCCCCTTAGAGAAATAGGGAATTCTAGCTTACCTTTGCAGCCGGTATCGATTTACCATTTTTATCAAATTTTCAAAACAGCGATGGAAAATTTCCTTACAGACTTATTCAAAGGTCAGCAATACGACGAGAAAAACTTCTTCCTGATAGCAGGTCCTTGTGTGGTGGAAAGCGAAGAAATGGTGATGCAAATAGCCGATAAAGTATCAGGTATTTGTAAAAACCTAGGCATTCCCTATGTTTTCAAAGCATCTTATAGAAAAGCAAACAGAACAAGTGCCAGTTCATTTACCGGACTGGGTGATGACCTCGGATTAGGATTGTTAAAAAAAGTAGGCGAGAAATATAAGCTGCCTGTAACGAGTGATATTCATGCGCATGAAGAAGCGGCTATGGCTGCTCCTTATATCGATATCCTTCAAATTCCAGCCTTTCTTTGTCGTCAGACCGATCTATTAATTGCAGCTGCAGAAACCGGCAAAGTAGTGAATGTAAAGAAGGGACAATTTCTTAGTGGCCCTTCAATGAAATTCGCTGTAGAAAAAATTCAGAAAGCGGGAAACCAGAAAGTGATGCTCACTGAAAGAGGTACCACTTTTGGCTATACCGACCTTGTAGTAGACTACCGCAACATCCCCTGGATGCAGGAACATAAAACGCCAGTGATAATGGATGTAACGCATTCACTGCAACAGCCCAATCAAACAAGCGGCATTACAGGTGGCAACCCCCAACTTATCGGAACCATCGCCAAAGCAGCCATCGCTACCGGCGCCGATGGACTCTTCATCGAAACACACCCCAATCCCGCCAAAGCCCTTAGTGATGGCGCCAATATGCTGAAATTGGATTTGCTGGAAGGGTTGTTGGAGCAGTTGGTTAAGATTCGGAAAGCGGTAATCTAGGAAGTTCAAGAGGTTACCCCCCGACCCCCTAAAGGGGGAACTAGGTCATTCTTCCCTTCTATTAACAGTTAGAATATATTATAAAGAGAAAGCCGATAGTTTATTGCTATTGGCTTTCTCTTTATACTTTTTTGTGAAGTGAAATTTGTTCGAGTCTTAAACTTAGTTCCCCCTTTAGGGGGTCAGGGGGTTTTTATTTATCTTCGCCCCATGTTAACGATCAGCAACCGCGGCGAACAAATGCCGCCCTCCCCCATCAGAAAATTAGTTCCTTACGCAGAAGCAGCCAAGAAAAGAGGTGTGAAAGTTTACCACCTAAATATTGGTCAGCCTGATATAGAAACACCTCCTGCAATAATGGATGCAGTAAGAAATGCCGATATAAAAGTATTGGAATATAGTCATAGCGCCGGTAATGAAAGTTATCGTCGTAAACTGGTGCAGTATTATAAGTCTGTTGGAATACCCGTTAACTACGATCAGATATTGATCACTACCGGAGGATCTGAAGCTATCATGTTCGGATTTTTCTGCTGTTTCAATCCGGGTGATGAAGTAATCATTCCCGAACCCTTCTATGCAAACTATAATGGCTTTGCATGCGCAGCAGGGGTAAAAGTGGTTCCAATCACTTCGAATATTAAAACAGGTTTCGCGCTCCCTCCAATAGAAGATTTCGAAAAAGTGATTACTCCAAAAACAAAGGGTATCATTATTTGCAGTCCCAATAACCCTACAGGTTATCTCTACAGCAAAGATGAGATGGAAGCACTGAAAACAATCTGCTTAAAACACGACCTATATCTTTTCAGCGATGAAGCCTATAGGGAGTTTTGTTATGATGGTGATTATGTAAGTGCTCTCCACCTAACAGGAATGGACCAGCATGTAGTATTAATGGACACTATAAGCAAACGCTATAGCGCCTGTGGAGCAAGATTAGGTGCCTTAGTAACAAAGAACAAACAGGTTTACGATACTGCTATGAAATTCGCGCAGGCAAGATTAAGTCCTCCCGGATTAGCACAAATAATGGGCGAAGCAGCCATCGATCTTCCCGAAAGTTATTTCGATGCCCCAAAAGCCGAATACTTAAAGAGACGAAATACAATAGTTCAAAGATTGAATGCGATGCCTGGTGTTTTCTGTCCCAACCCAGGTGGCGCTTTCTACGCTATGGCGCAACTACCCATCGACGATAGTGATGTGTTCTGCCAATGGCTCCTCGAATCATTCTCTTATAAGAACCAAACCGTAATGCTGGCTCCAGCCTCCGGTTTCTACGGAACCCCAG
>JBGAQE010000192.1:0-5623 GCA_044220885.1 Chitinophagaceae bacterium | reverse complement strand
AATTCCTGCTGTTATCATAAGAAATAATAACTCTGGCCGAAGCGTTTTTGGGTCTTAAGTATTGAATAGTACTAAAGCTTAGGTATGGGTTCTTCATTTTTGAAATATCCAGACCAGGACTAGTTAATGTACCAGCCCTTATTTCTCCATTAAAGTCAACTGGATCAGGAAAATACCAATAGGTAGTTCCGTTCGCTGCTTTTCTAAGTTTGCTGTCGGCTACGTTATTTCTCAGCACATATCCTGTAATGGTTCCCCAAACAAATCCTTGTTTTTCCATTCCTTCATAATAATCGAAAGAATCAATTACTGGATTTATCCTGATGGGTATTTGGAAATAATTATTGGCTGTATAATCATCACCCGGGCAATCAATCCAGACTCTGACGGTATCTACACCTGGTTTACCCCATAAATTACCTGGTATAGGTATCGATCTTTCAAGGGTATCATATGTATTTATTGTTTGAATAGTATCCCGGATAATAACTCCAATGGGTGTCAATACCCTGAGGGCAATCGAATTTATAGGCTTGATGGAATTATTAACGACCTGAGCTTTTATAAAAATCGTGTCTTTTAGGAAATAATTGTTACTACTTGTTGTAAGGGTTTTTAAATCGGCGTCATTGTTCGAAACAGTAAATTCAAAATTATCGTAGTACAATTTGTCTGTAGCGTTAGCAGTATAGCTGGTGCTTGCATCGATTTTAATCTGAGTACTACTTGAGGGTTTCTGATTCTTATCCCTGAACAAACGTGTTAAATTGATTCGCCTGTTGAAGGAGCCACCAGATTGCAATTGGATATTTGTCGATATCCAGGCTGAAGTATCACTTCCCCTTACAGACAGTAATCCAAAAAATGAGGGGTTATTGAGATTATATGAAAATATCAGGTTGTCTGATAAGGTTATATCCGAAAAATTAAATGTACCTGTAAGGGTATTAGCGGCTGATCGGATAGTTGGATGTTGAATGCTATAAAGTGAAAGTGCATTCCCAAAAGCGGTTCCGGTTGTTTTCAGCACACCCGTATTATTGCTGACAGTATAGTCCCAACCATTGGCACCCAATAATGCAAAATATCCAGGGAACTTATAGGATGTATCCTTGATGGAATTGAATTGTTCAGTATATGGCAGATTCAATACCGGATTATCAACAATTCGAACCCATTTCTGGAGAGTATTGTTATTCAGGTCGGGATCACCTGTTTTACTCAATTCAATACTTATTAAATAATCTCCTGCCAATGAAAGATCCAATTTTTTTACAAAGGAGAATTCTTTCGATTCAAACCCATTAAAACTGTTATTGATGGAAAGACTATCGAATATTTGTCCGTTTATACTTGCTTTCAACAATAGATTACCTGAGTAATTATCATTATCGAGATTCTTTATTTGTACAGAGATCGTTTCTGCAGAAGATCTTTCCGTACTTGTCTGCTTTCGTCCACTATTAGGGTTGGTCACTTGAAATACCATTAAATCACCATCGAATTGAGGTAAAATGCAATTATTATTAGATGGGGTGATTGATTTTGCCAATCCTCTCTCCCCTATTTTGCCATTATACCAGGGTGCTACGGCATACCAATAAATAGAATCCTTATTAAGTCCATCTACCTGAAAACTGGTATCAGTTATGGTTTTAAATGGACTCATTACACCTTCTTTCAAAGCATAAATGCTAAATGAATCAGCTATAACTTTTGGCCAAACTATATCCGCTTTACCATTACAGGGAGTACTTAGCTTTATAGCTATTTCAGGCTCAATTACCAATGAATCAATTATTGAATTCTGGTTATTGGTTTTGTTTATAACTCTTATTGCTGATGCTATACCTGATTGTTGGGGAACTACAAAACTGATATTTTTTATTACTCCAGAAGTACTGGAAACAGGTTGCCAATTATTGATACCATTCTGTGACCATTCTATCTGGTAGCCATCAACTGGATTATTTCCCGGATCTCTCCAACTGATTAATTGATTTTCACCAGATTTCCATCTCTCATTCTTAAATGGATAAACAATCTGCAATCCTTTTGATTCCATATCATAAGCTATGTAATAGTCTTGTGGACCAAATGGGATAGCATATCCTTTTATAGTAACTGTATAATTTCCCGGAACAGGGTTTTTAATGGTAACCTGTTCCAGATTATTACTGTGGTCGTTTCCTTGTACAGAAAGGCTGAGTATTGAACTTGCCACTGAATCCAACACCTGTGGTTTTATAATGCTGCCATCAGGAGCCGTAACTGTAATATCTATATCATTTACCAGGGCTAATCTGGAGTATAATGATGCTGGTCTGTCAGGCCAATAGGCAGCAACTTTTAATTCTGCTGTATTATTTGAAACTGCAAGGCTGAATGTTTTTATTTCATTTTGTTGTATGTTTCCATTAATATATTGTTTTTTCTCGATGCATTCAATGGCTTTGGTTGCATTGAGCCATCCATATCCATTGGCATAATCCGGGCCTGCATTTCCGATATCATCTGATGAATTACAAACTATGGTTTTCAATAAAGCTCCCTTTGGGTTTGCACCCGCATTCAATTGGCGATAACGTTCTACCATCAATGCCATAACCCCTGTTACTTGAGGTGCTGCCATGCTGGTACCGAAATTATTATAGTAATTGTTATTTCCTCCAGTTGATAAAACGCTATTCCCAACAGCTACAATCTCTGGTTTTATACGACCATCGTTTGTAGGACCTTTTGAATAGAAATTCGATGGATTGAACTTGTCACTTCCACCAACAGATATTGCGTTCTTGCTTGATTGGTAAGAGGGATAGATAGAAAAGTAACCGGAAGGATAAGGAAGACAGGGTGTGGCAATCCTTGTATTCCCTGCGGCAAAAACATGCATCACATCTGGAAAATCGAGCAATTGCTGGTCAACAAACCGGGATATGGAGCTATAAGCGCCTGAATTAGTACATCGACCATCTGATCCATAGGAATTATTAGTCAGTACCATTCCATAATTCTGATAATATTGTGGGGTTTGACTTAATATGCCAGAGAAGCTCTCATCAATAATTTTTGCTTCCGGAGCATGTCCTTTTAATCTTGGATTCAGGTTTCCCGATCCGGTAGCGATACCTGCAACATGGGTGGCGTGATCTGTTGGGAAATTCAGGTTCTCAATTACCTTATAATAATTATCAATATGCAGGTTTAGTTGACCATCATCTCCAATACCAATTATGACTCCCTTTCCGGTCAGATATTTTCCTGAATAAGCCGAACGGAATGTGCTACTATTATGCAAAACACCCGATTCCATATTCAGGCTCTTATCAGCTTCTGGTAATGATTCTACAAAATAAACAAAGGGGTCTTCAAGAAGCTGGTTGATTTGAAGGGAGGAAACAGTAGCGATAAACAGACCTTTGAATCCGTCTTTATAAGGACTTATGCCAATACCCTTGTATCTTAATGAAGCAACAAGTTCATCTGTATTGCTATTAGGAAATGCGCTTATTAAAACACTGGTTTGAAAACCGGGCAAACTGTTTTTTGCAAATAATCCTGCAAGTACATTGTCAATTTTATAGTTTGGTTTTACAGGTATTACCTGGAGAACGCCAAAATTCTTTAAGTCTGATGAAGAAACAAAAGTCTTTACTGATGCCAGAAAAGTATTGCCTGGGATATACTCTACCAATTCAATACATTTTCCAATCAAAGATTCCTTTTGTATTTGAGTAGGGATTTTTCTGAATTGAATAAATACAAATACAGATTTATCATTTGAAGCGGCTCCATAAATTTTACTGGACGGATCGAGATTTGGTAATGAGGAATTTGAACTAAGATAGTCGCCCTGACGAAATCGAATTAGTGGATTGCTTTTTTGAGCATTCAGTAACAATGGTGTATTTGAAACCAATAAGAGGATAAGGTATAAGGCCCTTCTACAACGATGCATGCCAGAAAGATAATGTTAATTCACAAATAATGAAATATTGACTGTTTAAACGGTAAGAAATCAAGCTATATTATTATAAACGGACATAAAAAAAGGAATAAGCGCTGCTTCAAGCACTTATTCCTTTCCCTGTGGACTTATTATTAATAATTCTGGTTTTTAGACTGCAATGAAAACTATTTTAGTTTTTCTTCAAGCGATTTTAATCTTGCTTCCAATGTTGTTATTTTCTGTTGCTGTTCCTGAATAGACTTTATCAAAATTGGAATCAAATCTGAATAGTATATGCCATACCGATCCATTTCTTTTTCCACCGATTGTTTGGATGATTCATCTGTAATAACTGTCTCATGAGTCTTTACCACTTCAGGAATCACTCTCAAAACATCCTGAGCAATTAACCCTAGTTTTGGTCCAGCCCCATTTGCTGAATTTTTCCATTCAAAAGAAACAGGGTTCAGTTTCATCAGGCTCTCCAGTCCATATGAAATAGGCTTTATATTTTGCTTATCCCTTATGTCAGAGGTATTGATTGTTCCATTTAGGGCATACACTGTAGTCCACCTGTTAGTAGCGTTGCCCAATGAATATGTAATGTCAGCTAGTGGAACAAATATTGAATTGACAGCGATAGAATTTGCACCGAAATCTTCTATTCTTTCAACGGATCCCAGCCGAATAGCATCACCAGTGGTATTTCCCACGTGAAGCAACTCCCCAGGGTTATTATTATGGATACCCACATTTCCATTTTTTATTATGGTTAATGCATTTGATCTTGCATTATCAGCAGTTCCATTACCCACTACAAATAATGGATCTGTTAGTACCCAGGTTGAACTGTTTGAAGATGCCATGGAGTCATTATATCTTCCTACAACAAAGGAATTATATGTGCGGGCATTTAATCCCTGACCAAAGGCGCTGGCAAAAGTGCCAGTAATGGTATTGTCAAATCCACTGGTAAATGAGAAACTACCATCCAGCCAGTTGCTTTCCCCAAAAGCCATTGCTCTATTACCGGCAGCTGTTATATTTTGTCCGAAAGCCATTGAATGGTCACCAGCTGCCGTTGCAGCAAAGCCTCTTGCAAATGAATAAAATCCTGTGGCATTACTACCAAATCCTTGTGCAAAAGATTGTGGACCGCTTGCTCTGGTAAGATCTCCAATAGCAATTGAATTGACGCCAATATTCGCATAATCCCAACCGGAACCTGTAAAATCCAATTTACCGAATCGCAAGGCTCCTTTGGTGGGGATCCAAATAAACTTATTTCCAATAACACTACTCAATGAATCTGCTCCGAAAATGACAGTCTTATTTTGAGCAACGTTAAAAGAAGATTTGGGAGTGTTAGTCCCAATTCCAACATTCCCCGAATTTGAGTTGTAGATATCATTACCGGTTTTTGACCAAAGGTTATTCCCGGCACTTATCAATTCTAACCATAATGAACCGGTGTAATACCAAAAGCCACTGGTGTTGGTATCAAATACTAATAAGCCTGTTGCCGGACTTGCAATAGCAGTTCTTTCTACTGATGTCATTCTTGGTACCAGTACTCCTTTTTTGTTGACTCCAAATACGTTTACATCCAGCATAGCACTGGAGGAAGGTGCTGAACCATTATCGTTGATGGCTACACTCTGTGCAAGAATAGTT
>JBGAQE010000191.1:0-7581 GCA_044220885.1 Chitinophagaceae bacterium | reverse complement strand
AATCCCTGCAAAAACACCTTACAGGGTGATAGGTTGGTATATTGAAAGCCATTATTTTTACTGAAAAAGTGATAGTGAGCAAAATAAGGATCAGTATCATAGAAGATAATAAAGTGATACGCGATAATGTCAGCAAATTCATCAGCTTTCATGAAGAGTTCCTGATTGCTTCTGTACATAGTACAGCTACTGCATTTTTAGATTCACTTGTTATAACCCCCTCTTTTCAGTCAGACATTCTATTACTTGATATTGGATTGCCAGGCATTTCAGGACTCGAAGCCATTCCAATAATCCTGAATAAAATGCCAGATCTAAACATTGTTATGCTCACCACTTATGAAGAGGAAGATGTGATATTAAAAGCACTTTGCAGTGGCGCTTGTTCTTATATTTCAAAAAAAGCGAGTCTGGAAGAAATAGTTGATGCGCTACGTATTGTGGCCAGTGGCGGTAGTTATATGAGTCCTTCTATTGCTCGTGAAATCGTCAATCATCTTATGGGCGGACGGGTAAGTAAAGCCACCATTCTAACAGACCGTCAAAGAGAGATTCTGGAAAAACTGGTGGATGGCAAAAGTTATCAAACCATTGCCGGGGAATTATTTGTTTCTGTGGAAACAGTAAGAAGCCATGTTAAAAAAATGTACAAAGTGCTGCATGTAAATAATAAAACAGAAGCTATTGCACAATACATGAAAGGCCATATTCGCTAATTATCAAACCCTGAAACCTGATTGTTGTATTCACAAATGGTTGTATCTTATAAAAGTTAGTTCGTAGCAACAACTACAAGTTCACTTATCGCTTTAACCGAATGAGGAAAATTAAATGGCTCATCTTATTGATAGTCCTTTTTTCATGTAACCATGAAAGTTCAAAACATACCATTTCTACAAAAGCAAATGTCATAGAAATAAAGGGGTATAGTGTCCCAAAAGATAGCATTGAGCCACCCAAAATGTCCTTGCTTGGGAAACCATTAATAGTAAAATCTAAAATACCCCAGATCACAACTATTGCCCCAGAAGGCATAAAGGTCAAAATTCTCAAAAAGATTCAATCAAAGCGTGGTGATATTTGCATATCAGGGAAAGATAGTTTTACCCTTCCTACTGAAGTGCCAGCAAATGGAATAATAGTTACTGCTGGATTCCGGAAATAGTATCCGCAAAAGCGCCCTATACAAAAGACCAAAACCCTAAAAACATAGTCACTTACGGTCTATCACAAGGTTTGAAAAATCTAAATATAGATGCCATTAAACAGGATAAAGAAGGGAATCTTGGATTGGAACAGGCTTTGGTGGTGTTTGTAAATTCGATGGAGTGAATTTCAGTCACTATACTGAAAGCAGGGATTACTCAACAATAACACCGAAGGGATTTTTATTGATTCAAAAGGAAATTTATGGTTTGGCACATATAGCGGAATGTCAAAATTCGATGGCGTGAATTTTGTCAACTATACCAGTAAAAGCGGCCTGGCAAATGATATCGCCCAATTTGCTACGGAAGACAATTTGGGAAATATTTGGATAGGAACACAAAATGGTCTTAGCTGCCTAAATGAACAGAAAAAAAGTATCCTCAATTTTACCAAAAAAAATGGCCTTACCGGTAACTCTATCTCCAGTATCCTTACAGATAAAAATGGGAAAATCTGGATTAGAACCGTGACAATGGCATTTCAGTTTTAACCATCAACAGTAATAATAAAAGTAATACTACACTTTCACCAACTATACTACTAAACAAGGATTGCCCCTCCAATTCAATTACCAACTTATATGAAGATGAATTAGGGAATATGTGGATTGCCTCAATAAATGGTCTTACCAAGTTCACTCCAGCTTTAAACATAAACAACCAGGGTTCAATAGTAAATTACACCACTGATAACGGTTTACTTAATAATGAAATCACCGACATCTATGGCAATGAAAAAGGAGAGATCTGGATTACTACTTATAGTGGCGTTTGTGTATTAAAACAATTCCCCATCAGAAAGCATCAGTTAGTATAACAGAGAAAGAAGGCCTTCCGGTAAATGGGATAGCTTCTGTATTCATTGATAAATTTCAAAATGTTTGGTTTGGCGCCGAAAAAGCAGGTATATCAAAATATAAGGAAAATGGCTTCAACTTCCTGAACGATACGAATATTCAGGGATTAGGTTATGCAACTGCTATAAAAGAAGATAAAAAAGGAAGATTGTGGATCGGTACATATAATAATGGCCTGTTACAATACACACCCGCTGAAAAAGATAAACCAGCCACAATTATAAATTTTACAAAAAAAGAAGGCTTAAGCGAAAATTGTGTTTACTCCCTTAATATAGATAAAGAAGATAGGGTCTGGATTGGATATCAGAATCGCGGCATCTCCATACTCGAAGTATCAAACGATGGTAAAAATGCTGAATTCAAACATTATAATGAATCTAATGGACTCCCTGTTGGATTTATTGTATCTATAATGCAAGACAAGGAAGGAAGCATATGGCTGGGCGCCTTAAATAATATTTGGCCCGGGAATAACGGCAAAGATCATATTACACCTGGAGGGGCCTGTAAAATAAATGGAGATACTCTTTACTATTATTCCGAAAAGCAAGGCCTTACAGATAAGAACATATGGACTATTACACAAGATACAAAAGGTGATTTTTGGTTCGGTTCCTGGGGAAAAGGGCTTACAAGATATCAACCACGAAAAGCAACATTTACCCAATTCACCAATAACAATGGTTTATTGGATAATAAAGTAAGACCCATTTTTGCCGACAGCAAAGGCGCCATCTGGTGCGGTGGCTTAGGCGGAAATGGTATGACCAAGTTTGAGACGGATACCGATGGGAATGGAACTATTTCAGCTAAGTATATTACAATGGCAAATGGATTACCTGGAAATAATGTGCTTTCCATTTTGGAAGACAAAAAAGGGAATCTCTGGTTTGGGAACTATTATGGAATAAGCAAACTAAGCACTGAGCAAAGAAATAACGAAGGAAATGATAACTCATTCACCAATTATACTCCTGAAAACGGTTATCAAATAAGTATTTGCATCATTAATTCTATATGCCAGTCGTCCGACGGATTGATATGGGTGGGTGGCTATAACAAGCTTAGCATTTTTGATCCGGAAAAACAGAATACAGATACCAGCATCCCAAAAGTTGAGCTCGGCTCCATTTCCTTATTCAATGAAAAAATAAAATGGAAAAAAGATACAGTTTTCAACCTTGGCAATGGCATTAATATAGCTGGATATGATTATAAAGAATTATCTCCTTTCTATAATATACCTCAGCAGCTTACACTACCATACGATGCCAACTTCATTAGTTTCCAATTCTCAGGAATAAATATCAATGCGCCGGAGAATATCCACTATCAATATATTCTTGAAGGGCTTGAAAGCAATTGGAACAATACTCCATTTCAAACAGAAGCCTCTTATAGTAACCTTCCTCCCGGGGATTATGTTTTCAAAATTCGGGCACAGAATGGCGCTGGCAGCTGGAGTAAACCCTATTCACTACCCTTCGTAATAAAATCGCCATGGTGGCTATCATGGCCTGCCATTCTCCTTTATCTATTCTTAGCAATACTCGCAATTTATATGCTAACTCAATTAAGGGTTAGAAGAGGAGTAGAAAAAGTAGAGGCAGTTGCAGCATTACGCACAAAAATCAGCAGTGACTTACACGACGATGTTGGTACTATTCTTAGCGGTTTGGCAATGCAAAGTCAAATGCTTACTTATTCGGCTAAGGAAGAGCAGAAAGAGTCTTCGCTTGAGTTAAGTTATATGAGCAGGGATGCAATGGAAAGAATGAGAGATACTGTTTGGGCAATGGATAGCAGAAAAGATAAATATGAAAATCTGGTAGACAGGATGAGGGACTTCGCTGAAAAAAACCTTGCATTAAAAAATATGACGCATGAATTCAGTGTGCTAGATATCGATACAAAGAAATTCATAGATCCGGAAAAACGTCAGGCCATATACTTAATCTTTAAAGAAGCAATCACCAATATCACCAAACACTCCAATGGGAAACATGTAGTCATCCGTTTCACCCAGGATAAAAATAGGCTATTACTTCTGGTTCATGATAATGGCAAAGAACAACCGGCATCTTCATCAGATGGATTAGGAATGAGTAATATGAAAATGAGGGCTGAAAAAATTGGAGGTGCATTGACAACAAAATTTGACGAAGGCTTTTGGGTAGAACTGGTTGTTTAAAATGATTGCCAGCTAATGGCAGCTGGCAATCGGATCAGGTTTAATGGATAAGGTATCCTGCCGTTTTATACTTAGACTCAATAAAAGCACTTTTTGTAGTTAACTATTGATTTTTGAATGATAGATTTCAGAATTAGGTACTTGTCAAAATCGAATTATCATCAAAAAGGAAGAATTCATTTAATATCAAATTTTGTCTACTTAATTAAGTCCTACCATATAGTCCATTGAATCAGGTTAGAAGCGTTCGTAATCACATTATCCAATCTTTTAGGAGCTGCATAAATGTACACATTGCCATCTTTTGTCATAGCTGTGCCTCCCCAGCGAAAACTAGGTCCAGCCCCTGAAATATCTACTCCATCAGGGGGTGTCAGTATCTTCTCTAAAAAAAAGTTGCCAATATTTGCACCAGTAACCGATTGCCCAGTAAAAGTAAGTTGGATACTTGTAGCTTTGTACATGTAGGAGTTTATTGCTATATTATTCCCCAACGAAAGACATAAGAGTTCATTTGGATTCATTTCATCATATAGTAAGGCGATTCCTGCTTCCCCAAAAGGAATCGTGCCCGTTTGAGACAATAAAACCCATCCAAAATTTGGATTTGCTGACCCATTTACAAATGGCTCTTCACCTATAATAGAAAAAAATACTTGCTCACTGGTTACAAAAAAATAACATCGCAAAACCGGATGATACACGAGACCTACATTTTCTGCATTAGCTTTAATTAATGTTTTTAGAGCTGGAAGTTCTGTTAGAGTTTCATTGTTAAGATAAAAGAACCTGGCATATTTATTATCGGCAACAGCCAGTAAGTTTTTGGCTATCTGCATGCCACTTGGGTATCGGTCAGACTTTGCAACTTTATCGTCCATATTAAACGTAATGGAGCTCCAGCTCTCGCCTGTCTTACACATGTATATATCGCCCTTTTCAGAATTAAAGTAAGGGAAATTCACGAATGTATGCGTATCGTCTATGGCTAATCCATTAATATGATTACCAGCTGAAAGTTCTACACTCTCATATTTAAGTGGCACCCATCTCGCATCGGTCTGGGGGCTAGTTAGAATTTTTTGTTTTAAAGAAGCGCGCCCCTCTCTGCCTTTGAATAAAGTAACTGCCACCTTTACAGAACCCTCTCCCGTTAAGTTATAAGCAAGTTCTTTTTGAATCATTTACCACTTCACTCCAGAGCTAATACAGCGCTTTTTTCCCAAGATGGTCGTTAGAACTGCTTGCATCATAATCCGACAAATCGCTATCAATTGCAAAGAATACAGATTCACTTCTGAAGCATCTATCGTAAATGCTGGTTGGTTAATATAAAATGGCTGCTGTTGCTTTTCTGGAAATATTACTCTCGAACCTGGAGAAGCACTCCTTGAAAACAATAGCCAGTTTTGAATAACGTTACCATTTTTCATTAACCGAAGGCTGATTTCACCAAATATTACCGGATCAGTTCCTCCATCATCGTCAGAACTTTCAACCACAAAGTATCCGTTACCTACTGAATAAGATGAGGTAACTAATGATCTGGCACCTCCGCCAGAGACAGAGGGATGCAGAAGTATTCGATGAACCTATTTCCTCTAACCGAATCTGCCACATGGCACTGAGCCATCCAGGACCGGCAGCACTCACTTCTGGTTTTCTAGTTTCATTATGTAAAGCTTCCTTTTTCCAAAAATTGATTAGGCGGTAGTAAGAGGTGCCTGTTACAGCCTCCAGCTTCCACATAGCACTTAACCATCCAGGTTGAATAGCAGTTATACCTAATCCATTTTCAGTATTAAGGTATAAATCATTACCTGTCATTTTTATATACACACATTCGGGAATATTGGGAACGGGAACCACTTCCCACGTATTATTATTAGTGGTAGAAAGTATTGGACTTCCTCCACCAAATTCAAGAAATTCATTTGTCCATCGGTTCTGAAAACTTGCCTTCGTTGTTTTTATTACCAAATTCTGGGAGAAACTAACTGTTGCAAAAAGCAAACTTCCCATCCATAATGATACAGCCAAAAGTTTTGATTTTATGGAAGAACTATACAATTGCATGTTGATTTATTTGTTGGATAAAATATACTTTGTAACTAAAACAAATCTATCTTCTGCATATGAAATAATAAATAACCCCGGAGGGTGCTTTTGTATAAATAAACATATTCCACATCACCCTACAGGGTGAATTCCTGCCTTAGTCGTAAATAAAGAAGGCTGTACAGACAAGTCCATACAGCCTTCATTGCATTTCATCAATCTTAGTTTGTAACTATTTTAAGATACCACAAAGCACTATTCGCACCATCATCAATTGTGCCGCATTCCAACTTACCATGCTCAATATGAATTCTTTCATTCGGCTTCCATCTATTTTCTATACTATAGGTACCATCGCTTTTTCTTACAAGCTTCCAATGTGCACTCAATGCTTCATCATTAATGGCCGATAGCTCCAGATTGCCATGTTCTATATTTAAACGGCCTTCTTTCCATCTGTTCTGAATAAAATAATATTCTGTTCCTTCAATGGGTATCAGTTTCCAATGTGCACTCCATTCCCCATCTAGCCTGGCACTGGCTGTCAATTCTTTCTCAACATTGATGCGCATATTAGGCTTCCAGAGATTCTCAATAAATATGAACTTATTGGCTAGTAAACTAGTTGTGAAAAGAGGTGGTTGAATTGCTATCCCCAAAGCCCCATTAATAGCTTCTTCTATTAATCTATCAGCTTCTTGCTGGCTCACCGGATTCCCCTGCAAATCACAAACATAATAATCACCAGGGAAATACATGACATCATCAACATTACATGCATTTGAAACAAACTTACAGAAACCATTGTTGCCCCATTTCCTTCCCCAGCTATTTTGGATTTCCCAATAAAATGGTGCGTTAGCATCTGCATTTGGATAGGAAAAGCCTGTAACCATTACGGCATGTCCAAGTGTCAGGCCTGTTTTTTCAGTACCCGATTGGTATATTGTACCTCCATAAATGCCTTTTGAACCAACATAAGAATGAAAATCTTCATACACTGAAAAATCTGCCAACAACACTTCCTTCTTTAGTAATATTTCACGCATCAGATCCTGTCGAGTTTTTCCCGGATCTCTTGGAACCAAATTATTTTCAGATGAAGATGATGAATTATCACTTGAATAATATTTTGTTGAAAATTCACCGACTCCCCTATCACTTATACGATAAGCGTTTTTTAGTCTGATCCCATAATTATTATTCCCATTAATAAATGGCAATGTAACGGCTTTTGCCTTTTCCAATGCAGACATCCACCCTT
>JBGAQE010000190.1:0-10286 GCA_044220885.1 Chitinophagaceae bacterium | reverse complement strand
TCTCCGCCCGATTTTGATATTGATTTTTCCTGGCTCGACAGAGATGATGTGATCGATTTCATATTCAAGCGATATGGCAAGAACCATGTTGCCTTATTAGGGTCATATCCCACCTTCCAGCATAATGCCATCATCCATCAATTAGGAAAAGTATTCGGTCTGCCTGCTGAAGAGATAAAAGCCTTGCAACGCAGTAACCAGGCCAGCGATAAGATTCAGAAAATAATTCTGCAATACGGAGCATTGATAAAGAATTTTCCCAGTCATCCTTCTATCCATCCCTGTGGTATGCTGATAACGGAAGAACCTATTACTCATTTTGCCACTTTGTTCCTGCCACCAAAAGGATTTTCCACGGTACAGATGGACATGTTTGTTGCAGAGAATATCAGCATCAATAAATTCGATATACTGAGTCAGCGGGGACTTGGACATATAAAGGAATGTCTGGCAGTGATTAAACAGAACCGGGGAGTGGATGTCAATATCCACGACTTCGCCAATTTCCGGAAAGACCCACAGGTAAAACGACAGATCAGGGAAGCCAATACCATCGGATGTTTTTATATTGAATCTCCTGCTATGCGGCAATTACTTCGCAAACTGCAATGTGATGACTATATAACCCTGGTAGCTGCCAGTTCTATCATACGTCCCGGTGTAGCCGAATCAGGAATGATGCGGGAATACATACTCCGCTATCATAACCGAGATAAGATTGAATACCTGCATCCTCTTTTTGAAGAACATCTGGGAGAAACATTCGGTGTAATGGTGTTTCAGGAAGATGTGATAAAGATTGCGCATTATTTCGCCGGACTTGATCTGGGTGAAGCGGATATCCTTCGTAGAGCTATGAGTGGAAAGTACCGCTCCAATAACCAGTTCCAGTTGATTCGGGAAAAGTTCTATGCTAATTGTAAAGAGCTCGGACATCCTGATTCATTAGCGAAAGAGGTATGGCGACAGATGGAAAGTTTTGCAGGTTATAGTTTCAATAAGGCGCACTCAGCAAGTTTTGCCGTAGAGAGTTATATGAGCCTTTACCTGAAAACTTATTATCCCCGTGAGTTTATGGTGGCGGTGATCAATAATTTCGGCGGTTTCTACTCAAGGGAATTGTATTTTCTGGAATTGTTGAAATGCGGTGGTGAAATAAAAGCGCCCTGTGTAAATCATAGTGAAGAATACACGAGTATAAAAGGAAGTGAAGTGTATGTGGGTTTGATACATATAAAAAAACTGCAGGACCAGACAAAAGAAACTTTATTGGAAGAAAGAAGGATTAACGGGCCTTATCTGCATCTGCAAGACTTTATTGAAAGAACCAATACAGGGCTTGAGCAATTGAATACATTGATAAGTGTTGGCGCCTTCCGTTTTTCTGGCAAATCGAAAAAGCAATTATTGTGGGAAGCGAATTTCTTACAGAAGAAGAATCAGCCCGAATTGCATGCATCAAAAGGATTGTTTGAGGAACCACCATTACAATTTAATCTTCCTGAATTGGTTGATAACCCAAGAGATGACTTGTATGATGAAATGGAGATTCTTGGTTTCACTCTTTCCAATCCTTTTTCATTGGTTGATGATGACCCTGCTAAATATGTTTCATCAAAAGATATGGGAAGCCATTCTGGTAAGGTGATTACAATGCTGGTTTATTTTATTGCCCACAAACATGTAACCACCAAGAACAAGGATTATATGTTCTTTGGCACATTTGTAGACAGTGTGCTCGATTGGGTGGATACGGTTCATTTCCCTGAGTCGGCCCGTAATTACCCTTTGCAAACCGGCGGCTTTTATAGGGTGACTGGAAAAGTCGCTGATGATTTTGGTGTGTTCAGTCTGGAAGTCCATAAGATGTACCCTGTTGGCTATAAGCCTAAAAGTTATGCTCACCTATAACCGAAATATAGCCCATTTTGATTTGGATACTTTCTTCGTTTCTGTGGAGCAGTTACGCAATCCATCATTACGTGGCAAACCTGTATTGATTGGAGGAAGTAGCGACCGGGGAGTGGTATCGGCCTGTAGTTATGAGGCACGCAAATTCGGCATCCATAGTGCCATGCCTATGCGGGCGGCTCTGCGTTTATGCAGGCATGCGCTGGTTGTGAAAAGTGATTTCGAAGCCTATAGTAAGTATTCCCGTTTGGTTACGGATGTGATTCGGGATAATGTCCCGGCATTTGAGAAAGCCAGTATCGACGAGTTCTATATTGATTTGACGGGCATGGATAAGTTTCACGGTTGCCGGAAATTTACCGATGAGCTGAAGGTGAAAGTTATAAAGGAGAGTGGATTGCCCATTTCATTCGGATTGGCCAGTAATAAGCTGATCAGTAAAGTAGCTACCAACGAAGTAAAACCCAACGGACAATTAGAGATACCCTTCGGATTTGAGAAAAGTTTTCTGGCGCCATTAAGTATCATGAAGATTCCGGGCGTAGGTAAGGAGACGGGGTATAAGTTACTAAAGATGGGAGTCGAGACTGTGAAGACCCTGAGTGAAATCCCGGTAGAGTTGATGCAAAACTTATTAGGAAAGAATGGCACCGAATTATGGCGCAGGGCCAATGGTATTGATGAATCGCCCGTCATTCCTTATCATGAGCAGAAATCCATCTCCACTGAAAATACTTTTGAGAAAGATACAATCGATGTCGACTTCCTGAATAGTGAGTTAGTTAGAATGACAGAGAAGATCGCTTTCGACTTACGAAGCCAGAACAGATTGACCGGTTGTGTAACAGTGAAGCTGCGATACTCAGATTTCCAGACTTATACAAAACAGCAATCCATCGCTTATACCAATGCCGATCATATACTATTCAAAACGGCAAAAGACCTCTTTGCAAAACTTTACGATAGAAGGGTGCTCATCCGATTAATAGGTATCCGATTCACCGATCTTGTTCCAGGCAACTATCAGATCAACCTATTCGAGGATACGCAGGAGATGATCAATTTGTATCAGTCGATTGATAGTATTAAAAGGAGGTTTGGGGAGGAGTTTTTGGTGAGGGGGGGAGGGAGTAGGGAAGTAAGGAAATAGGGTTAGGTAGAAGTAGGAAGTAGGGAGTAGTTATTGATGAAAGATTCTAATAAAAGGTATAGTGTTATATTTGAGTATCAGAGATTGGTATTTTAATGTTTAATTGAGATTTGGTGCAAATCATTTTAAAATGAAGGGCGATAAGATTAAAAAGACTTTGATTATGTTCCATTGATCATATTGACGATTTATGCATTAATTCTCATTTGGGATAGATCTAATAATGATATTTTATTTCAATGGAAACATGTGTTGGCGCTCATTTTACTTCCTGTCAATTTTTATCTATTTATACTGTATCATAAGCTAGGTATCGTTGCTCTTGGGGCTACATTAATTTTTGGGTTGATAGGTATCATTTCCTTTTCTCCTTCAATTACAATTAATACAATTTCCTGGACACCTAATGATTTGATATACTGATATTTTATGGGCAGCCCATTTTCTTATTATGGATACTGATTCATTTAATCTTTTCTGCTCGCTACTATGTTGCAATTGCTACAAAAAAATATTGGACAGATATTAAGGAGAATATTCAATTAAAGAATGGTAGTAGAAAGTAAATTTATTCCCGCCTTCCCGGTTTACCGGCAACTGTATATATAAAATATTTCACCAAGTAGAGACGCGGGATAACCGAAGATGGGAAGTTTTTTCTTTTTTTGAGTTTCAGAGTTTATATTTTTGCCCCACTGTCACCCTGCTTTCGCATGGGTGACGGTAAGAACATTACAAAAACAATCCTATTGAAATTTAAAATAAAACTTTTCATCTTCCCGGTTATCCCCCGCGTCCCTGCGTCTCCGCGGTAAAATGTATTTGTATTCGTCGCGCAGCGACCCTCGCGCCTTAAATTATAATCTTAAACTCCCTAATAAAAGTATTTCGTTGCGCCTTTGCGAGAAAAAGAAATTAAAACCAAGCGACCCATTAAATGGCAAGTTGCAATCGCTGCATAGCCAACTATCCTTCACCGGGATCATCCAATTTTTTTCTAATTCTTTCTTAGTTCCAACGAGAATATTGAAGTAAATCGTATCAGCATTCAGAAACCGTTATTCTACTGGGTATATTGCACTGAGGAAGAGGGAGACTTCAATTTTATCTTTAACAACGAAAGTGAGTGACGATCAAAAAAGCGAAACCCTCAAATCGGCCTTCCACTTCTTTTATGAACCTTACAGGAATTATCGGTACTGCACCCAGCCAACAGTGGTGGCGCTTTCGTCGGCCATCAATACTATGAATCGACCGAAGAACAAATTGCCATAGGCTTTTACAGGGGCTCCATGTGACAACCAGCTGGCAGTAAAGTTTGCCAGCATATCTTCCAGTTGAATGGCTTCGCTTAATGGCGAAAGGGCGGCTTGACTGATAAATCCAAACACGGGAGCTATCGGCGAAATGGGCGGGTAGTAATTCCTGATAATTCCAATTCATAGTGCAAAAATAGGGTTCTGCATCAACGGCGGGTATGGTCTGGCATTCGGTCTAAGCTTAAATTGAGCCAACTTACCCCATTAGATTATGACCCGAATGCCGATAATTAATATGACAAGACCTATTACAAACCTCCGAAATACTGGCCAACTGTAGAAAACCGGTTGATGAATGGAAGAAATCTACCAAATGGGAGTATCGTGACAGGAAGGAATCAGCCATAATCCTTGTATTGATTGGTCATGATATTTCGGGAACCATCATTTTACGAATTACCCGGATGCGGCACCCTGGTGGGCTGCTGTATCAGTACCCTTGTTTATTGGGGCTTTAGTAAGCTGGTTAAGTGTATCAGTATGTTATTGGCCCCTTGAAAAGCAAAAGTGATACTAATGAAGTTACTATCACCCCTCTTATGCAAGCTTTAATGTAAACAGTATCCATTCATAGACGACAAAAAATCGATTAAATCAGTAAAAATTCTGAACAGGCAGATCCCAAAGTGCTTGAGATCACCTACCACTGGAATACCAGGAATGGTATGACTAGTGAAGAACTTCATATTCCTATTCCAAAAGGGAAATTAGGAGAAGCAGTTCGGTTATTGGATAGGTTGAAGGTTAGTTAGTTAATCCCATTCAAATTAAGAAGCCAAACTCTTACCATACAGGGAAGGCGCAAGCATGTCAAAAGGGCAATTAATACGCTCCAAAATGTGTAAATCCCTTTTGACCGGCCGCCATGGCATACTTGTTTCTGCGGTGGATAAAATCTCGCAATACTCGTCTTTGTGATATTTGTTTTGTGAAATTGAAATATTCTGTTTAAGAGATTATTTCTATTCAGGCACGGCCTGTTCATAGGGATTTCTGTAAGTGACAGATTCATTATGCGCCATTTTGATATGCTTGCTCCTAGCGTTTGATAAGCTAGAATTATTTTAATAAATGTAAGCTTGAGCTATGAGTAGTAAACAAAGTTGGGAGATTTTTGGAATAGTTTTCTTGTTGCCGTTATTATCGATTATGTTTTTGCCGGATGATTTTTCTAATAGCAAACTCCCTTTTTATATAATTTTTAGAATTTGTGTTTTTTCATACATTATTATTTCAATTTTGCGTATTGGAACTTTTTTATAACTAGAGTACAAAAAAAATGTAAGCTGATAAAAGAATCGAAATAGGCAAGATGAAAAAAAATAGCTACATTTTTCAATTTATTTAATTGTTTTTCTCTATTTAATATTGATCTATTTTTTATATATAGTGTCTGCTGGTGAAGTCTTTAGCATTTACTTGGCTGGGATTTCGGTAGTTTCATTTGTTTTAATAGTTTTTTTGTTTTTTTATATTAATTATTATGTCTCATTTTTATTATATGTATGCGAACATAAAAGGGAACCAAAATTTGTTGTTGTTTTTGTTGATATTTTATTGTTGTTTTTCTTTCCAGTTGATATGGTTTTTTCAACCCCGCGTCAAATAAGGTTATTGAATAATGGATAAAATTCATTGTCATCTGGTACAAACCCTATCTTGTCTAAGCAAATAACTTTCACATTTATAATTTTGACACATGCTTGCGCCAGGCGATTGAAATTTGAGAAAGTGCTGCTTGAATCAGTTAGAATTTCTATAAAACTTATTTTAATAATTCGAGAATATTAAGCTTTTTCCTCACGGGTTTCACCCGTGGATTATTGATGATTGTAAACCCCTTCAGGTCTTTCTATGTAGTGTACATAACCTCGCATTTTATTTTGTGAGATGTGGCGATTGATGGAAATTGGGAACCCCGAAGGTTGAATTATCATCTCTGGGCAAAGCCCGGGGTAAAATGGCAAAAGATGTTCAATTAGATATATATGCAAGCAAAGCTTCTCTAAAATTGGATTGAGAATATTTGAAGTTGAATATGATTATTTCTTGTCCAGATACAATTTGTTTCGGGTACAAGGCTCCCCCATTTATTATTAAGCTACACCTAAGAACCCTGAAACTCTTAAACATTAAAACCCTAAACGTCTCCACCTACTCAAACGCCCTCTATGGAACCTTTAACCCTCTAACCTTATTGAACCATGGAAAGTAACTAATTCCGCTATATCAAGAACCTTCACTTCGTTCTTCTCCTTCGTCTTCACCCCATCACTCATCATTGTATTACAGAAAGGACAAGCTGATGCTACTACTGATGCGCCGGTTTCAAGAGCATCAACAGTTCGTTCCATATTGACTCTTGAAGTTCCGTTCTCTTCTTCCTTGAACATCTGTGCGCCACCGGCTCCGCAACAAAGACCATTGCTTTTGCAGCGTTTCATTTCCACCAATTCAGCATCTAATAGTTCAAGAACTTTTCTGGGGGCTTCGTAGATATTATTGGAACGTCCGAGATAACAACTATCGTGGTAGGTGATACGCTTTCCTTTGAAATCACCGCCTTCTTTCAATATGATTTTTCCTGTGTCTATTAATTCCTGCAGCAGGGTAGTATGATGGATCACTTCATAGTGGCCACCAAGATCGGGATATTCGTTCTTGAGGGTATTAAAGCAGTGGGGACAAGCAGTAACCATCTTTTGATGCCATAGCCGTTCAGGCATCTATTATCTGGTAGGCCATCATCTGAAACATGAATTCATTACCAGCTCTTCGAACAGGATCGCCAGTGCACATTTCTTCCTTTCCCAGAATAGCGAACTTAATTCCTGCTTTATCTAAAATGGTAGCAAAGGCTTTTGTTATTTTTTGGGCACGCTGGTCAAAACTTCTGCAATAACGAACCCAAAAAAAAGTATTTCAGGACTTTCTACCGCTAGCGGCCATTTCTGCAACTGGCATATATAACCATAACCTCTTTAGATTCCGAAAGGCAATAATAAAATAAGTACAATAATAAAAGTAAGAAGTAGCAAAATTCCAATGGTAATCCATCCAAGAATTATAGCTGTCTTTGCTTTCTTGTTTGTGGGGTCATCCCTCTTGGCATTATAACCCATGATAAGTCCAATTATAGCCAAGGGCAATGAAAGTATGCTTACGAAAGGGATTACAAGACTAATAATCCCAATCAGACTTAAAATAAAAGCTGTTTGTCCTTTATCTTTTGTTCCATCTTTCGATTTCTGCTTTGGAATCAGATGCTTATATACCCATTGTTGGAACTTGAGTTGTATTCTGCTGCTGATTCTTTTTACAGTACTGATTTTGGAGGAACCTGGTTTTTTGTAGGAGCTTACAATCTGTCCCCCAGGTTTTATACTGCTGCCTGCAGCCATCGCTTCAGCAACAGGTACAACTGTACAATAGCCAGCCAGAGAAATGAATAGTGTTAATAAAATCAATACCCCTTTTTTCATATACGTTATTCTTTTGTAAATATATTGAATTTGTTGATTCAAGGTGGGTAGTTTACTTCGAACTTATATGGCTGGTTTTTGTAATTTAGAGCATATAATTAATTACCTCCTATGTCGTTTGACGAAAAAATGCTGCTTATCAGGAACTACGACTTGTGGTCGCATATCACTGATGAAGAATATGAGGAATTAAAGATTGTACACAGATATCTTGAAACAAGGAAAAACGATTTTGTTTATTTTGAAGCCCAACACCATAACAAATTGTATTTCCTGAAAGAAGGATTTATTAAAGTAGGTTATATAGATGAACAGGGCAGGGAGGTCATAAAGGAAATCATTCAGAAGGGAGAGATATTCGGCCAGATTACGCTCGAGAAAAATAACCTGAATGGTGAATTTGCCAAAGCTTATAAAAGCGATGTAAGCCTTTGTGCTTTTACAATTGATGACTTCGAGAAACTATTGGCCAAAAAGCCTGAATTGGCTTTGAAATATAGCCGGCAAATGGGGGCTAAATTGAGGATTTTAGAAAGCCGTTTGCAAAACCTTCTCCGTAAAGATGTAAAAACAAGACTTTTGTTTTTTCTGGGTAAAATGCTGGAAATGCAGGAAGGAAAAGATACCCCAAAAGGCTACTGTATCAATAATTACCTGACGCATGAGGATATCGCTAATCTGATAGGGTCGAGCCGGCAGACCGTTACTACCTTGCTGAATGAAATGGCTGATGCCAATCTGGTACACATTACCCGTCAACAGCTCTGTTTCCCAGATGTTAAAGGATTTCAAAAAATGGTTAGTGTCATCTAACTGACATTAGCTGGCAGCAGACTGGATTACTTTTGTTTCATCAAACAATCAAAGGGGGACTTTCAAATTGCTTTTCCCTGATGGTGTAATTACTTCTCAATACTAATAAAATGAAACAAATTGTAATGTCCGCTGTACTGATACTTATTGCAAGTATTTCTTCAATTGCTCAGGATGCCACTGGTCTGCGCCAGAAACAATATAACCTGGAAAATAATGTAGCCATTCAGGGCTATGACCCCGTGTCCTATTTTCTACAAGGAAAAGCAGTTAAAGGCTCAAAAGACCTTGCAGTGTATCATCAGGGAGTTATATACTATTTTTCTTCCCAAGCTAATAAGGATGCTTTCAAAAAAAGTCCTGACCAATACGAACCACAATATGGTGGATGGTGCGCCTATGCCATGGGAGCAAAAGGAGAAAAGGTGGAAGTAGATCCCAAAACATTCAAGATTGTTGCAGGGAAATTATATCTGTTCTATAACCGCTTCCTGAATAATACGCTTACCGACTGGAATAAGGATGAATCAAATCTTAAACAAAACGCAGATATGAACTGGCTGAAACTATACCGTTAATTCAATAAAAAAATCATTGTATGAAACTGACTACTGTACTGCTTTGGGTATTGAAAATACTGGCTGCTGTTATAATGTTGCAAACCCTTTATTTCAAATTTACAGGCCACGAGCAATCTGTAAAACTTTTTACGATGCTGAATATGGAACCCTGGGGTAGAATTGGAACAGGTGTTGGAGAATTGATTGCTTCCATCTTGCTTCTGATACCGGCAACAACCGCTATTGGAGCGCTTATGGGATTGGGACTGATGAGTGGTGCAATCTTCTTTCATTTCACTACACTTGGAGTAAAGTTTGACGGTGACTACGGCTTATTCATTTATGGGGTTATAGTATGGGTATGTTGCCTCATAATAGTAATCGTAAAAAGAGATCAGCTTCTAAGGTTTTTACCAAAAAGAACTTCATGATAAAAAAAATCATTAGCCTTATCCTTTCAAATTTTATTTTTTTATCTGCACTGATAGCTCAGAAAGAAAGTAAAGGATTCACAAAATGGGTGGATGCCGGAGTATCGGCAGGACAATCACAAGGAACTTTTTCGCTATCATATAATTTCGCAAAAAGAATTGGGAAAAAGCAGAAATGGGAAATAGGAGCAGGATTGCGTTTGACCAGTTATATCGGATCGAAAAAGGATTTCATTACGGCAGGACCTGCGAAATATACAAGAAGTTTTACGTTGCCATTTCTCATAGTATTTGCCGGACAGAACGAGGTTAATTTTGATACGCTTACGGTGCAAAGGCCGTTTACCAACTCATTGAATCTACAGTTTAACCTGGGGTATCATTTTTCAGATAAGTGGTATGCAGGCTGTAATATAGATGTCATTGGAGGTAGCTTTGGAAGAAAGGGGAGTGCTGTTTTTACAAGTAATGGGCAGACAACTTCGGATCCGAACGTAAAGCCATCACCATTTAATCTTCTTCTTACTGGTGACCATGATAAGGGCAGCTTGAACTCTGAGTTCCTGCTAGGATATTCTATAAACAAAAAGATCCGGGTCAAAGCATTTTACCAATTCATT
>JBGAQE010000189.1:0-6609 GCA_044220885.1 Chitinophagaceae bacterium | reverse complement strand
TGTATCTCCTTCCATCCTTTACATCCTAGTCAAAAAAAAGAGAAGGACGCAAGTCCTTCTCTCCAATTCTATCAATGTAATAATCTTATTTGTTCATCAGCTGTTTCGCCTCGATACTCAAGGTCGCGTGAGGTACCGCGCGAAGACGAGCCTTATCGATCAGCTTACCGGTAACGCGACAAACACCATAAGTCTTGTTCTCAATACGCATGATTGCTTTCTCGAGATGGTCGATATAGTTGATCTGGCGGCTGGCCATCTGGGCAAGTTGCTCGCGCTCCATGCTCATACTTCCATCTTCCATGGTCATATAACGGTTCTCGGTTTCATCGCCTCCCATCTCATCTTTACGGGTAATCAATCCCTGTAGATAAGCAAGCTCTTTTTTCGCCTGGTCGAGTTTCTTTTGAATCAATTCTCTGAATTCCAATAAATCTGCATCACTGTAACGCATAGTGGGTCCGGTTTGGATAGCGCCAGGTTGATCAAGTACTGACTTCGTAAATTCCGGTTCGTACTTCCTGGCTGTTTTTGTTTTTAATTCAGGTATTACAACTTTCACTGGCTTTGTTGGCTCAGGCTTCTTTTTTACTGGCGGCGGCGGAGCCGATACCAATTTGATGCCTTTTGCAGGTTCTGCCTTTTTCTCTGTTTTTACTGGCTCTGGTGCTTTTGCAACTGGAGCGGGGGGTACGGGTTTCTTCACTTCAACTTTTTTAGCAGGGACAGGAGCTGGAGCAGGTTTTGCTACCTTTTTCGCTACCTCTGCTGGTTTAACTACCACTTTGGCAACCGGTTTTTTCGGTGCAGGAGCCGGTTTAGCGGCCTTTTTAGGGGCTGGTGCTGGCTTCTTAGCTACCGCCTTTTTGGGGGGAGCTGCCTTTTTTACCGGTTTGCTTGCCGCTTTTTTTGCCGGCTTAACTGCTGCTTTTTTCTTGGTTGCCATATCGTTAGGCTTTTTTAGTAACGAATACTTTTAAGGGAATCTCATTTACTTCAATTTCAGTGCCATTGGGTAATTCGGATACTATTTCCAGCGAATCTGCCAGAATTTCGGCGCAAATATATGCATTAAATTGACCTATGGATTCCTTTAGTGCGCCACTATCAGAAACTTTTACCAGGATTCTGTCCGTCAACTCATAACCATTGTCTTTCCTGATCTTCTGGATCCGGTTCACCAGCTCTCTGGCATTGCCTTCCTGCTCCAGTTCGGGACTCACCGTAACGTCCAGGGCTACTGTCAAACTGTCCTTATTCGCTACCATCCAGCCCGGAATATCTTCGCTACTTATCTCTACATCACTGATTTGTAATATTAAGGGTTCGTTATCAATTTCCAATGAAACAGTCCCTTCTTTTTCCAACTTCGAGATATCCTCCTGACTAAAAGCACCAATTAATGCTGCGGCAGCTTTCATTTTCGGCCCCAGCCTTTTACCCAAAGCCACAAAATTGGGCTTGATCTTTTTCTTGATAAACCCACTATCCTCCGTCAAATACTGGATCTCCTTTACATTCACCTCCGCTTTTACCAGATCGGCAATCTTATCAAATTGCACCATCATGGCCTGGTTCAAAGCCGGTATTAAGATTTTCTGTAATGGCTGGCGAACCTTTATGTTCACTTTCTTCCGAAGTGACAATACCAGAGAAGAAGCATCCTGCGCCATTTTCATCCTTTCTTCCAGATCAGTGTCTATAACCGAACTGTCAAAAACCGGATAATCGGCATGATGTACTGATTCCACTGTAAATCGTCCACTCACGGCATTCAGGTTACGGAATACCATATCACTAAAGAATGGCGATATCGGAGCCATCAGTCGGGCAATGGTCTCCAAACATTCATATAATGTCTGATACGCACAAACCTTATCATGCTCGTACTCTCCTTTCCAGAACCGCCTGCGACAAAGTCTCACATACCAGTTACTTAACTGCTCATCCACAAAATCTTCGATAACACGACCCGCTTGAGTAGGCTCGTAGTCATCCATATATTCACCAGCACGTTTTATTACTGTATTCAATGTAGATAATACCCATCGATCAATCTCCGGACGTTCCGCCACAGGAATATATTTCTCCTTGAAAGCGAATCCATCTACATTAGAATAAAGCGCGAAGAACTGATAGGTATTATAAAAGGTTCCAAAGAACTTACGCTGTACTTCCTTGATTCCTTCGAGGTCGAACTTCAGGTTATCCCATGGAGAAGCATTCGTGATCAAATACCAGCGGGTGGCATCAGCTCCAAATGTCTCGATGGTCTTGAACGGATCTACCACATTCCCCAAACGCTTACTCATCTTGTTACCGTTCTTATCCAACACCAGTCCATTACTCACCACCGTTTTATAAGCTACACTTCCATACACCAATGATGCAATGGCATGAAGTGTATAGAACCAACCACGTGTCTGGTCAACACCTTCTGCTATAAAGTCTGCAGGATAGTTTGTATCAAATGGCGCTTTGAAAGGACGAGGATCACCCGCCTTCAATTTATCATAATCCAATCCCCACTGCGCATAAGGCATTGCACCACTATCGAACCAAACATCTATCAGGTCGGGTACGCGCTTCATTGCTTTGCCATCTTCACTAACCAGAACGATAGCATCAACATATGGTTTATGAAGATCCAATCCCTTAGCAGTAAAATCAATCACCTGTGTCAATCCCAATGCAGCATCCGCTTTTGCCATCTCTTCCCAGAGTTCAGGCATGCTTCCGATACATTTCAACACTTCTCCATCTTCGGTTTTCCATATCGGTAAGGCGGTACCCCAGAAACGGCTGCGACTCAGGTTCCAATCCACCATATTCTCGAGCCAGTTACCGAAACGTCCTTCACCTGTACTCTTTGGCTTCCAGTTGATGGTCTTATTCAATGCCACCATCTGGTCGCGGATAGCTGTGGTCTTGATGAACCAGGCATCCAACGGATAATAAAGTATTGGCTTATCGGTACGCCAGCAATGCGGATAGCTATGTTCGTATTTCTCTACCTTGAATGCCCTGTTTTCTTTTTTCAGCTTCACACTGATGTCGATATTCACATCCACATAAGCAGGATCATCCTTATAATTCTTTACAAAACGGAGACTGAATTCTCCCAATCCATTTACGAATTTTCCTTCACGGTCTACCATGGTGAGTATACCAATATTATTCTTCTTACCCACACGATAGTCATCTGCACCGAAAGCCGGAGCGGTATGAACTATACCGGTACCATCTTCTGTAGTCACAAAATCACCAACAATCACTTTGAAAGGATCGGCATCCGGAGTTATTGCCAATACCGCCTCTCTTGAATTCGCTTCGTATGGCAATAATTGCTCATAATAAACAGCTTCGATATCCTTTCCTTTAAATTCAGTCAGTATTTTCCAGGGAAGCAATTTTGTTTCAGCACTATAGCCGGCAAAATCACCATTCTCACCATCTGCTTTGAAATATTTTCCTACCAGTGCCTTTGCCAATACTACATTAACAGGCAAATGCGTATAAGGATTGAAGGTAGAAACCAGTACATAATCTATATTTGGTCCAACGGTCAATCCCAGATTGGATGGAAGTGTCCATGGAGTAGTGGTCCATGCGAGATAATACACTTCATCATTACCAGCTGCATCAAAAAGGAATTTTGTCTTATCGCTTTTCACTGCCTTGAACATCGCCACACAACTCGTGTCCTTTACATCTTTGTAAGTTCCGGGCTGATTCAGTTCATGCGAACTCAATCCAGTACCTGCAGCAGGAGAATAGGGTTGGATGCTTACGCTTTCATACAACAATCCTTTCTTATACAATTGCTGCAATAACCACCATAATGTTTCGATATAAGAATTCTGGAAAGTGATATAGGGATCATTGAGGTCTACCCAATAGCCCATCTTCTTGGTGATATCATCCCATTTATCCTTATAGCGCAATACCGCTTCGCGGCATTTCTTATTATAATCTTCAACCGAAATCTTTACTCCGATATCTTCTTTTGTAATCCCCAATTCCTTCTCCACACCCAGTTCAATAGGCAATCCATGGGTATCCCATCCACCTTTTCTTTTCACCTGGAAACCTTTCATGGTCTTGTAGCGGCAAACCATATCCTTCAGTGTTCTCGAAATGACGTGGTGAATACCGGGCATACCGTTGGCACTTGGCGGCCCTTCATAGAATACGAATGGGGTAGCTCCTTCACGAAGCGACACGCTTTTTTCAAATGCCTGGCTTTCATTCCATTTGGCCAGAATTTCCTGCTCCATAGCGGGCAGGTTCAACTGCGAAAATTCCCGGTACTTTTCACTCATAAAATTCGGCTCCTTTCTTGAGTTTTTAGAAGGGGGCAAAGGTACTGAAATTTGTGCGGGTTTATGGGTATGATTGGGCAACTTATTAGGCGCGCCCGAGCAATTATTTTATATTTACGCGCAATTATGAACAGGCGCTTATCCATACACTTACTGCTAATTTCACTGTTCATAAGCTATGTGGGCTCGGCCGCCACTTTCACTGTTACAAATACACTAACGATACCGGCCCCGGTTCTTTACGCGATGCCCTTGAACAAGCCGCCAAAACGGAACTGCTGTAACCGATTTCATCAATTTCAATATTCCGGTCAACCGGACCCGCATTAATCAAGATTTCGCCCCTGAATCTGCTTCCTGCATTGAGCAGCAATCTCGTAATAGATGGTACAACCCAACCGGGTCTTTCGCTAGGGGCTTCCTCTGCCAAAGTCACCCTTTCCCTTGAAGGAAGAAGCAGCTCCACCGATAATCTGGTGGTTTTCTGCTGGAAGACCTCGACCGGGTAAGCATTTATGGGTTAGCAATGACGGCAGCTGTAGTAGACCAGACAACAGGACTTCCTCCACCAAATATGTATGCTATCCTGATACATGAGCAGCACAATCACTATCGGAGGATTGAACAAAGGCAATTTGATCAGTGGCTGGAAAAGAGCCATTTATGCGCAAGAAACACCACAGACCGGCACTTTGGACAATCTGGTAGTTGAGGGCAATATCCTTGGTCTCGATATAGATGGAGTATCAACCACGCTCGGAGGCAGTGGTGGAAGAGGAGGTGGAACAGCCATTCCCGCCGCTAATGATTATGGCGTGTTTGTAGCAAAAGGAAATAATATCACCGTAGGTGGCCCACAAAAGGAACTCGGCAATATCATCAACAGCCGGATGATCGATATATATTCCGGCGGGTTATGGTGGTACGGAGCAGACAGCAAAACAACTATCTCCTATAACCGAATAGGAATTGACATAAAAGACAATGTTATCAATGCCGATGCCGGTACTGGTATTCAATTGCACAAGTTCTTCAAGTTGTTTTCAAGAGGCCGCACCCAATTAGGTATTCTCATAGACCACAACCAGATAGGCAGCCGCAGCAGACAAACCGGTATTGCAATGGATAGCGTCATGAGCTATTTCGCCATCGAGAATAATATTATTGGAGGAGAAGTAAATGGAGCTGCCCCTTCAGGTACATATGGAAAAGGTATCTATCTTTTTGAATGCGATATGGGAATTATCGGGGGAGAGAATTTCGGCAAAGAAAATATTATCCGTTACTGGAAACAAGGTGCCTTGGTATGCGATCGAACATCTGATATCACTTTCCGATACAACAGCACTTATTGTAATAAGAAGAGAGCCATTGAACTGAACTACTGGAAAGACTATAATCCCTCTCCTTACCGAACAAAACCGGAAGTGACGATCAATTATCTCAACCTTCGCGATTTTGTAATGGCAGGAACAGCCACACCTAATACATGGGTCGATATTTATATTGATGATAATTGTCCTGACTGCGAAGGAAAAGAACATCTTGGCGGCATGTACGCTGTAATACCTGTTGGAGCTAATGGCCAATGGAGTTATGCCGATATTCCATTCGACAGGGGAAATTTTGTTGTTACTACAACGGATAATTTTGGTGCCACTTCAGAATACTCTGCTCCAAAAATTGATACCAGTAAATTAATAAGTACTCCTGTATTGTGCAAAGGACAAGGTGGTTCTATTTGCGGATTAAAAATTGTCAGTGGCACTGAATGGGAATGGCTGGATGCCAATGGCACAAAAGTAGGTTCCGATACCTGTCTTACCAATGTACCACCAGGACGATATTATTTCCGTTTAAGCATAGGACCAGGCTATTGCGAAGAATCGTATGCCTTTGAAGTAAAAGACAGCACACTTAATATAGATTCTGCGAACGGAGTAACCCTTATCAATAGTCGCTGTGGCAAACCCAATGGCAGCATAAAGGGCTTCCTCCAAAAAAAATGCAAACCCAGTTGGCCGTGGGAAACCACCACCGGAACTGTTGTAAAGTACAGCTATCGATTTGCTGAATACACCTGCAGGCACATATCGCTTTCATGTATTCAACCGCGCCTGTGATACGGTTTTGCTTATTACACTATTGCAGATATGACCCCTGCCATTCAATCGACGAATGTGCAAGATTACTCCAACTACCTGCAATCTGAACAATGGAAGTATAAAGGGTTACTGGTCACCGGACAAACATTCTCATCACTTGCCTGGAAAGATGCCAATGGAAT
>JBGAQE010000188.1:0-6196 GCA_044220885.1 Chitinophagaceae bacterium | reverse complement strand
GGAAGTGACAGCATCTGTTCCATTCACCGCAGGATCGTATTGATATATTGGTACTCCAGCTTCGATTCGTTGTTCTTTTATCAGTTCCGCATACTTGGTTGACCGTGGATCGGCATACACTGTAATCTGGTTGCCTACTTCCATACTTCCATCATGTCCCATTAACACAGTACCTCTGTCAAATTGATTTCCTAAAGTGGCACTATATACGAAAGTCATCCCTTTTTCTTTGCCGGGTTTCTGACTGCTTCCTGTTGTGAACTCAGGGAAGTCCATATTCACCTGCATCACATCAGGTACATTTCGGCCATCACGGTGAGTGTAGATTCCTCCAGAGGCAATTACTGAATTTGGAATACCCATCTTCAGCAAACAGTTGATGCGATCGTAATCGTGTGTCATCAAATCTCCAGACAATCCCGAACCATAAGCCCACCATTTACGCCAACGGAAGAAATGTTCAAGATTGAATTCTTCTTTAGGCGCATTGCCGAGGAATAAGTCCCAGTCGATAGTCTTTGGACTTGCTTTCTCATGTATTTCATATTGCCAGGCGCCATTATCATCATTCCGATTGGTATTAGTTTCTACTAATGATACATGTCCGAGTATATTCTTCTTTATGATATCCTGCGCTGTCAGGAAGCTCTGTGTTTGCCGATGCTGGTGTCCTACTGCAAAAACCACTTTTGGATTTTTCAGAACCGTTTCACGCAATAAATAGGTTTCTGCAATATTATGTGTCATAGGCTTTTCAACATATACATGCACGCCTGCATTCAATGCTTCAATGGAGATAGGAGCATGCCAATGGTCGGGAGTAGCTATGATGATTGCATCTACTTCACCACTATTGATCAACTCTGTATGAGTACGGAAGCGTTTGATTTTATTATCTCCTTTATTGAATGACTCAAGCGCTTTCTCTGCCCGAATATCAAATACATCACAGATAGCTGCCAGTTTTACATTCAGGCTCTCCTGGGCTTTGAAATCGGCGAGTCTGGTGTCTTTCGGATTCTTATCCAATGCTTCCTGCATATCTTTTAACCAGGCAGTAGAGGCGAATCCTAAAGCACGGCATAGCTGTTCACCACGAATGCCATAACCGATGATTCCGATACGGAGGGGCTTACCACTCATAGGACCAGTGGCTGGTGGTGGAGAAGCTTTGATGTTGAGAGTTTCAAGCAAGAATTGTTTATCGCGCTTTGCAGTGCCAGTAAGACTGGCACCTGAATACCAAACTGCACCGAATATGGGAATTCCTCCCAATGTTTTTAAAACATCGCGCCTGTTCCATTTTTTGAAAGGACTATTATCGTTTGCCATGATGATTAGTTTAAAGTTGAGTTTTCCTTATTCCTGTTAAAAAAGTATTCTATACCAAAGACGGTTGTCAAAGGGAATTGATAGATCACTATAAGTGCTACCAGTTCAATCAGGTTCTTATTCACTAACCAGTAACTGCCTTCAGCAGGACCTTGTGGTAATCCGGGGAATGGAGGATGAGCCAGGTAATAAAGTAATAACAAGGCTATTCCTGCAATACAGCCCCAACGGACTTTTATACCTATAAGTAAAGCAACCCCTACGGCTATCAGCCCTACGATATTGGCCATGTCGATGGTGGAGATGAATGAATCTCCAGCGAGCCATGTAAAGAATGGTTTGAAGATGGATGCGCTAAGCAGATAGCCTCTGGAGGTCCAGGATGGATTATACGCTTTGATGACTCCTTCGTATAGGAAATGCCAACCGATCAATATCCGAAGCAGTACCAAAGCAAAATTCTGTACGCCCGTTAATTTTTGTGTGTTCATATATGTTGGTTTATTGTTTTATGGTTTGAAACAGCTTACCTACTTCTGAAAATTTATTTTTAATAAATCAATTCTTCGTTTTCCTTGAACACCTTGGAAGAATATCTTTTCCACACTCCATTTTCATCGTATATGAATATCACTTCCAATTTTAATTCTTTATGTTCAGCCAGGAACTGTTTTGATTTTTCTAAACCCATTACCATAAATGACGTTGCATAAGCGTCGGCTGTCATGCAATCATCAGCAATTACAGTAGCGCTCAATAGATTGTTTTTTGCAGGATAACCGGTGAATGGGTTGATGATATGAGAATATTTTTTGCCATCCTCTACGTAGAACTTTTTGTAATTGCCTGAAGTGGCAAGTGCTTTATCTTTAAGTTTTATTTTAATGTTTAGAGAGGTTCCATTAGTTGGGTCTTCGATGGGTTGTTCAATGCCTACGGTCCAGATACTATCTCCAAGGTTTTTTCCTTTTGCTCTCAATTCGCCACCCACTTCAACCATATAATTGCTGACAGCTTTACTTTCAAGGAATTTTGCCAATACATCTACTGTGTAGCCCTGAGCGATGGCGTTAAAATCCAGCATTATTTTAGGAGATTCTTTCTGAATTTTTTTATCAACGAGGGTTACTTTTTTATATCCGATGAAAGGGAGAAGACTATCGATAAGACTTGCTGTTACTCTTTCTTTTTTAGTAAACCCAAATCCATAAGCGTTTATAATAGGAGCAACAGTAATATCGAACAATCCATTAGTGGTAGCTGATACTTCCATTGATTTATTGAATACTTCTGTGAAGTACTCATCGGCTAGAACAGTTGAGTCGTTTTTGTTTATGCGTGATATGATTGAGCCTGGAACATAGGTAGAAAGAGATTGATCTATTGAGGAAAAGATGGAATCAATAGATTCCCTGTAGTTTGATTCAACTCCAGCCAGGTAAGTGATATGATATGTGGTGCCTTGTGCGGTTCCCGCTATCTTAATGGAAGTATTTATCTCACGATTACAACCTATGAGAAGAAACAGGCTAACGGTCAGAAAAGATAAACGTCTCATTGCAGCATATCGTCATTATGTATTAAACAGAATGACTGTTTTGATTAAATGCCTCTGAGCGTTAGGGATATCCGGGGAAATGGATAAGTATGATCAGGACTGAGAGTTAGCATCTTACTACCAACCTCGGGTAAAGGAAACGCTACTGCTTGAATATTGCTTGCAAAGGCAAAGGTACAGTGAAGCGATGATACAACAATGATTTTAACTATGATGGTGGAACACTGAGTATGGTGATGCTTCTTCTGATTCATGTTGACTGCGATTAGGATGAACAGCCAATACAGACTGGGATTTATATGATTTGTAGGATTAGCTGTGATTCTTATTTGTCTTGAACAGGATTAAAGGATTTAAGGAGAAACAGGATGAACAGCCAATACAAACTGGGATTTAAGGGATTTTTCTGGGATTAGGGGGGAGGGGAAGTATTACATCTTCAGAGATTTATAAATACTTTCTTGTGGAGTCTGATTTTTACACTGAGATGTGTGTCTTAACGCACCTCAGCCGATTAATTTCTTAGTAAAAGTTTCAAAAACCTTTGAATCATTTAAAACCATTTTTTATACTCTATTCAATATAGCTCTTGTACATCCCTGTAAATTTTAATTTTACTATTATTGTAAATCGATTCTCCCTTCCAATAGCTCACAGTTATTAAATATGTATAATGGAGCCATTCGAGAAAATATATTTGTATCAAAGAATAGTAAGGGCCAAGTTGTTTATTGACCAGCATTTTGCTGAAGCAATAGACCTCGGGAATATTGCAGACCAGGCTCATTTCTCCAAGTTTCATTTTATTCGTTTGTTTAAGTCTATTTACGGAAGAACTCCCAATAATTACCTCATACAAGTCAGGATAGAGAAAGCAAAAAAATTATTGACCGAAGGGAATTCTATCGCTGACGCTAGTTTACAAGTTGGATTTGACAGTCCGACCTCCTTTGCCGGACTGTTTAAAAGGCTCACAGGACAAACCCCATCGGCTTTTAGAAAGGCACAGGTAGAAAGGAGTACTGCTATTTTGGCTAATCCTTTAGGGTTTGTCCCAAATTGCTTTGCAGAAACTCACGGCTGGAGAAAATAGCAATTTTGAAGAGGTGGCTTCAATTGTAAAATGGCATTTTTGTAAAAATAACAGCCATGATCACCAAAATCACGCATACCTGCATCTATGTCCTGAACCAGGATAGCGCCTACGATTTTTATGTTAACAAACTTGGATTCAAAGTACATACTGATGCCCCGATGGGTGGGGGAGCAAGATGGCTTACGGTTACGCCACCAGAACAACCTGAATTGGAGATAACACTATTCCTGGTAGCTGAAGGAGGTATGTTCGATACCGAAACAGTTGCTTCAATGACATCGTTAATAAAGAAGGGTACTTTCGGTGCGGCAGTATTTACATGCAATGATTTGTTGGCTACTTATGAAGAATATAAAGCTAAAGGTGTAATATTTAAGAAGGTTCCAACAAAAGAGTTTTATGGGTATGAAGCACTATTTGTTGATGATTCAGGGAATTGGTTTTCTTTAGCTCAAATCAATTGATAAAGATGAAATCAATCTTCAATAAAACCGATAGGGAATCAATAGTAGAAAGGATAGATGCATTAAGTAATGATGCTAAACCACTATGGGGTAAAATGTCAGTTGCTCAAATGTGTAAACATTGCGCAATAGCTGATGATTATTACTTTGGGAATATAAAGAAAAGTCGTTCTTTTTTAGGGAGATTGATTGGGAAATTGGCCATCAAGGAAATTCTTAAAGATGATGATAGTGGCATCAGGAAAAACTCACCCACTGCATCCGTTTTTTTAGTGGATGAATCGGGGCTGGATTTGGAACAGGAAAAAGCGAAATGGAAGAAGTTAGTATTGAGATATGAGACATATGGCTGTGAAAACTTTATTCACTGGTTTTTTGGTAAAATGACAAAGGAACAATTGGGCCAATTCATATATAAACATTCCGACCATCATTTGAAACAGTTTGGGGTATAAATAGGCAGGGATTCGATTTATTTTCATATCTTTTATATCCTTAACCTGGTTCAGAAATGCAAATTCTCCTTTATTTATCTTATGCTCTTTTCGTAACGATAGAAGTCATATTAAGCAGGGCCTTCCGTTCTACAGAAACTGATAAGAAGGGTACAGACAAGAAATCGCTCAGTTTTCTATGGATAACTATATTGGTATCAATATTTCTTGCAGTCTTTGTTTCAAAATCCATTTATTATCCTGTTTCTTCAGATTCCTTTACATTTTATTTTGGATTAATCGTTCTCTATCTTGGTTTGATAATTCGCATCATGGCTGTTTTAACACTAGGAAAATTCTTTACAGTAGATGTTACTATTCGTGATAATCATAGATTAAAGAAAGATGGATTGTTCAAATATATCCGTCATCCTAACTATTCAGCTCTTCTCCTCTCTTTCTTTGGAATGGCATTAACTTTTAATAATTGGATCTCATTATTCCTAATGGTTTTTCCCATAACTATTGCTTTCATAGTACGTATCAATATTGAAGAGAAAGTATTGGAACAGCATTTTGGAGAAGAATATGTGTCTTATTGTAATGAAACAAAGCGCTTGATTCCGTTTGTTTATTAATGGGTTTATTGTAGAATAAGTTCCTTTGAGTATTTTATTTCTATAAGACTATTTTAAGATAAAGAGTATGCCAACTAAAATACAAAATACATAAAATGAATACAGCTCCTGTCCAAGTTGCTTTTGCCCCAGAACTCTATATCGACAACGGAATAAAGGACATCTCGTTTTATAAGAATGCATTTAATGCAACAGAAAATCTCTGTTTCAAAAACGATGACGACTCTATCCATGTAGCGGAACTGGTTATAGAAGGAGCAATCTTTCATGTCCATGAAGTGACATCAACAAATTTCATCTCTCCCAGTAAAACTAATGCCTGTACTTGCTGTATTGGACTATTCGTCCCTGATGTAGATACGGTTATTAATAAGGCCGTAGCTGCAGGTGCCATTGAAATCAGTCCGGCACAAGATTATGACTACGGCTATCGCCAGGGCACCATAAAAGACCCCTTCGGGCATTTCTGGCAAATACAGAAGAAACTCTAACTCTATCGAAATGTATTTGTCAACCATGTCTGATAAAAATTCAGATCACAGCTAATCAAGTAAATCACAAAAATCCCAGTCTGTATTGGCTGTTCATCCTGTCCATCCCAATTATCCTTGTACATCAAGGTCCAGTTTTGGCCATCACAGTCCAATCGGTTAATTTTAGTTGTCAACGCTATT